>JAQGNC010000050.1 GCA_028292065.1 Betaproteobacteria bacterium | reverse complement strand
GAGGAGCGCACGATGGAGCGGGTACTCGTTACAGGGGTCTCGGGCTATCTGGGCAAGCTTGCGGCCGCGGCATTGCTCGCGCAGACCGACGCCGAGCTGATACTCCCGGTGCGCCGCCTGCCGCTGGCGCGCGACGTCGAGCACCCGGTGCTGGAAGAGCTCGCCGCGCTCGGCGTCAGGGTGTCGGACGAGCACCGGCGCCGCATGGTGATCGTGCCTTATGCGCCGGACTCACACGCGGCGCTGAGCGAGGCGCTCGCGCCGTATCCCGCGCCCGAGATCATTCACTGCGCCGGATGTCTCGATTATTTCAACGAGAATGAGCTGTGGGCGACGAACGTCGAGTTCACCCGTCAGCTACTCGAGCTCGCGGAGCGCACTGCGGTGCGCCGCTTCATCTACATTTCCACGGCCTACAGCAGCGGTTACATCGAGGGCAGCGTGCCGGAAGCTTTGCATACCGAGCCCGAACGCGATCCGACGATCTACACCCGAACCAAGCGCGCCGCGGAGAACCTGGTCGCAGCGTCGCCGCTCGCTACGCTGATCCTGCGTCCTTCGATCGTCATCGGACACAGCCGCACCGGACGCTATACCGGCAAGCAGTACGGCCTGTATCAGCTCTGGTCCGGTATCGAGCGCTTGCTGTCCTCGACATGGGAGCCCGATTTGCACGCGCTCGCCCCCACGTCGCGCGTAAACCTGCTGCACCAGGACGCATTCCAGCGCGCACTGCTCGCTGCCCGCGAGAAGCTGCCAGCGGGCGCGATCGTCAACCTCGTATCCAATCCCAAGACGTGCCCGCTGATGCGCGAGCTTTGGGATCTGTGGATGGACCGGGTGTTTCGGCCGGAACGTCGCTATTACTACGAGGCAGCCGACGACCTGCCGGTGAGCACGATGCCGCGGCGTCAGCGCGCGCTGATGGCGCTCGCCTCGGTGAACATCGAGATCGCCGCGCACGACTGGCGGTTCGAGACTCGCGGTATGGCGCGGCTCGGCCTGGGCACGTCGTTCCCGGATGCGACGCTTGACAGCGTCGCCACGTGCCAGGATCTTTTCGTGAGCTCGTCGGACAAGTTACAGGCCTATCTCAGGAAATTCTCGCGCTCTCACGCCGCTGCAACGGCTGCGGCGGGCGCGATGAGCTGCCCCGAGATTTCGATGGCGTCGCTGGGCTCGGCGACGACGCCATGAGCGCGATCAACCCTGCGGCCGCAGCGACCGGACACGCGGCCGACCGTGCAGATGCGCTGCGGCACATCGACCCGGCGGTCTTCTCGCGCTTTGCGCGCCCCGACGCGCGCGGCTGGCTGCTCGGCGTCTGCACCGAATGGGCCATCATCGCGGCGATGATGGCCGCGTGCGTGGCGTATCCGTCGGTGCTGTTGTGGGCGGTCGCGGTCTTCGTCATCGGAACCCGCCAGCACGCGCTCGGGATCATGGCGCACGAAGGCGTGCATTCGCTGGTGTCGACGACGCGCGCCGTCAACGACGGGCTCGCGAACTGGCTGAGCGCCTATCCGCTGATGTATTCGGTCCAGGGGTACCGGACTTACCATCTTCAACATCACCGCTGGCTGGAGACCGAAAAGGACCCTGAGCAGACCGCGCTCAGGCTCTATCCGCGCGAATGGACGTTCCCGATGCCGCGCCGGCGCTTTTTCTACCTGCTGTGCCGCGACATGCTCGGCGGCAGCGTGAAGCCGGCCGGTGACCTCGTCCAGTACATCTGGCAGGTTCCGGGCGGCAAGCGGCCGCAGGTCGCACGCGTGGTGGTCTTCCACGTGTCGGCGGCGGCCCTCGCGATCGCGCTCGGCCACGCCATGGTGTATTTCATCCTCTGGGTCGTGCCGCTTTTTACGGTCGCCCTCATGTGCTTTCGCGTTCGCACGGTCGCCGAGCACTCCGGGATTTCGGAGCCGGACATGCGCTATCGGCAACCGTCCGTCGACACGCTCGCGACGACTCGCACGACCATCTACAACGCGGTCATGAAGTTCCTGTTCGGCCCGCACAACATGGCGTACCACATCGAGCACCACCTGTTCCCCGACGTCCCCGTATTCAGGTTGCGGCGGCTCCACGACGAGCTGATGAAAAGCCCCGATTACGCGAGGCGCGCCAAAGTCTCCAGGGGCCATGCTGCATTACTCGACGCGCTGACCTACCGCAACGCACCGTCGGCCGGCGCAGCACGCAGTTGAGGTATCCGGCGGCGTACGCGCGCCGCCGGTGAAGATGTACCGAGGATGGTCGATGCGAGCACGCACCCGATACCCGACGATCTACCGCCGCTTGGCCGACCCCGACGTCCTGCGCAAGCTTTCGGTTCGCGACACGCCGCGGTGGCTGCGGGCGATCGCGTTCGAATGGCTGCTCATCGCGAGCGTGATCGCGGTGTGCGCCTCGAGCGCGGAGTGGGCGGTGTGGATCGCGGGTGGGATCGCGATCGGAACGCGCCAGCACGCGCTCAGCATACTCGGGCACGAAGGCGCTCACCGGCTGATCTCGCACAGCCGCGCTGTCAACGACTTGCTCGGCAACTGGGTCGCCCTGTATCCGCTGCTGATCACGGTGCAGGGTTATAGAAGCTCGCACATCAGCCACCACTGGTATCTCGAGACTCGCGACGATCCGTCGAAAGTGAGCGTCGATCACCATCCGCGCGACTGGACGTTCCCGATGTCCGGGCTGCACCTCGCGGGCATGCTCGCGCGCGATCTGTCAGGGCTGAGCCAGGCGTCGTCCACCGCGTTGCTGAAGTACGTGTGGCAGATTCGCGACCCGGCGATACACGTCGGGTGCATCGCCGTCGTGCAAGTCGTGCTGGCGACGCTCATCACACTCGCGACCGGGAGCTACTGGGCATACCCCGTTCTCTGGCTGTTTCCGCTCTTTACCGTCGTGGTCGCCTGCTATCGCGTGCGCGCAGTCGCCGAGCACTCGGCGTTCGGCGACGCGACCGGGCGCTATCGGCGCGCTGCGGTGGATCCGCTCAAGTACACGCGCACCACGCTCGTTCGTCCATGGCTCGCCTGCGTGTTCGCGCCTTACAACGTTTCGTACCACATCGAGCACCACGTCTATCCGAGCGTCTCGTGCTTCAACCTGAAGAAGCTGCATGACCATATCGCGGAGCATCCCGATTACCAGCGGTATGCGCATATCACGCACGGCTACAAAGGGCTGATCGCGGAGATCCAGGGTATTTCCGCGGCCAAGCCGTGAGTCCGCCGCGCGGCGGTTCGTGTGTCCCAACAGCGAGAGAGGTTTTCCATGGCCGAGGAAAAGGCAGGTGGCGACAAGAGTCAGGTACCCGACGCCGCGTCGAACACGCCCGTCGCGGATGTCAACGAGTTGGCTGCCGAAGCGCGTCATCTCGAGGATGAGAATGCACGGCTGCGCTCGCACATCCGCGAGCTCGAGCTCGAACGCGAGCGCAGCCGCGGGGGCAGGTCGCAAGGCGCTGCGAAAGACGCCGGCGAGCTTTCGCGCCAGACCCGCGAGCTTGCGAAGGAGAACGAGAACCTGCGCTCCCGGCTGCGCTCGCTCGAAGACGAGCTCAACCTGAAGCCGAGCCTGCCGCTGCACCGGCCGGGCGATGTGCGGCGAGGCTCGTCGGACCGCGGAGGGCAGGGGGCTTCCGGCAGCTCACGTGGGCAAAACGTGCAGCGTGGCAGGGAAGGCGCCAGCGGATCGTCGGCCGGACGGTATGGCTCGTCAGGGAACGCGTCGGGTGACGCGTCCGGACAGGGGGAGTTGATGGCGCGAGGCTCGGCGCTGTGCCGCTGCCTGTTCGGCGGGACATGACGCGCACGCCGTAGCGGTCTGGGCAGCCGGGGACGCGCTCGCTGTATTGCTCCGGTCTTCGGCTGCAGGCCTTGCTGCCGGCAAAGCGTCAGATCCGATGAGCCCGCGCTTCGTACCGCTGCGCGCGCACGCCGCCGCGGATTTCCTCGTCGGCGCGACGTTCTTCGGCTTGCCGCTGCTCTATGACCTGCCGCCGGCGGCGACGGCGGTCAGCTGGGCCGTCGCGGCCGTGCACCTGGCGATGACGCTCCTGACGGACTATCCCGCAGGCCTGCTGAAGCTGATCCCGCTGGAGGCGCACCTCACCGCCGAGCTGGTGGGTGGACCGCTACTCGTCGCTGCGCCATGGCTCGCCGGTTTCTCGGCACACCGCGTGGCGACGGCCGTCTTCGTGACGTGGGGAGTCATCTCCTTTCTCACCTACTTCGTGACGATCCGAAGCGTTCCGCGCACAGCGGACTAGTCAGTCGAGCGGCAACCGGCCCGCCGCGCTTCGCGCTAGACGAACGCGGCCTTGAAGAACCAGTATCTGGGGGAGCTGACGTGGCGGAGACACATACGGCCAGAGACGTGATCGTCGTGGGCGCCGGCATCGCCGGGCTTTCGGCAGCCCGCGTCCTGATGGACGCAGGATGCTCGGTGGTGGTTCTGGAAGCCCGCGACCGCGTCGGCGGCAGGACGCTCAACCGCACGATCGGCAACGGCGTTTTCGACATGGGCGGGCAGTTCGTCAGCCCGGACCAGCAGAACGTCGCGCGGGTAGCGCGTGAGTTCGGGCTCGAGCTCGTGCCCATGTTCCACGACGGGCGCAAAATCCAGGACCTTGCGGGCGACGTGTCGACATACTCCCTGCCGGTTCCCATGCCGTCCTTATGGAAGCCGTTCCCGTTTGCGAATCTGCTGAGCCTCGCGTTGCTCGTCGTGCCGCTCGAGCTCTATCGCATGGGCGTGCCGCTGTCGCGGCCGTGGCTGACCAGGCGCGCGCTGCAATGGGATTCGATATCTGTCGAGACGTGGCGCCGGCAACGCCTCATCAGCACCGCGGCGGCGCGCGGCGTGCTCGATCCGATACTACGCACCGCGCTCGGCGCCGAAGCGTCGGAAGTTTCGATGCTGAACATGTTGTTTTTCGTCCAGAGCTCGGGCGGCCTGATGGGGTCGAACAAGGCGCTCACCTACCGCTTCGGCTACGGCTCGCAGTCGATGTCGCTCAAGCTCGCGGAAGTGCTCGGCGAGCGAGTCGTGCTCGAAACGCCGGTGCGCGCGATCAGGCAGGACGATTCGGGCGTGACGGTCGAGACCGATGCGGGATCGTGGTCCGGGCGTTATGCCATCGTCACGCCGCCGGTGCCGCTGTCGGCCCGTATCCGTTACGAGCCGCCGCTGCCGGGGCTGCGCGACGGGCTCGCCGAGCGCATGCCGATGGCGTCCGAAGTGAAGATTTTCGCGACCTACGATCGGCCGTTCTGGCGCGAGGCCGGCTTGTCGGGGCAGGTGGTCACCGACAGCGGACCGCTCTCGGTCGTGTACGACAACACCACCCCGAACGGCCAGGCGGCGCTGCTCGGCCTCATCGGCGGGCGTAACGCCCACGACTGGGGCGAGCGCAGCGTGCGTGAACGGCGCTCGGCCGTGCTCGGACAACTTGCGCGTTATTTCGGGCCCGCAGCACTCGCGCCCACCGATTACGGCGAGCAGGACTGGCGCGCCGAGGAGTGGAGCCGCGGCTGCCCGCTCGCAATCATGTCGCCCGCCGCGTGGATGTCTTTCGGTCCGGCGCTACGCACGCCTTGCGGACGGGTGCACTGGGCCGGCTCGGAGCTGGCGCCCGAGTGGTGCACGTTCATGGACGGGGCGATCGCGTCGGGAGAGCAGACCGCAAAGGACGTGCGCCGCCTGCTCGCCGACGGCGGTTCGCCGCCGGTCACGGGCGTTCCCGGC
>JAQGNC010000030.1 GCA_028292065.1 Betaproteobacteria bacterium | reverse complement strand
ATCTGCGACAGCGCATCGTGCTCGTCCGCGAACTGCAAAGGCTCGAGCGCCGACAGCAGCGAGACTTCGATGCGGGTCGCGTCGAGCTCCTCAGGCGTAAGCGGCTTGAAACGCGGGTCGCGAAACGCCGCGGCGACCGCGTTCGCCTCGACGTCTTCGCCCAGGGGCCGGTGCGCTTTGAGCGAGCCGATACAGCCTCTGAGCCGCTCGCCCTGCCTCAGCGTGATGAAGCTGGCGCCGGGCTCGCGTAGCCACTGCGGCTGGTCAATGGGCTCGGACGGTCGGCCGAGCTCGCGCGCAATCGCTGCCCGCGCGAGGGGCAGCAGGATCTGTCCGGTGTGCAGGTGCATTTCAGCTTTCATAGAAGGCAAACGAGGCATAACCCACGACCCGGTTTTTGTCACCGGCGGTGTCGCCCGAGTTCCGCAGGTCGAGGAGCTCCGGTTTCAGATCGCGGCGGCGCGCGCTCAGCGCAAGACCGCACATCGGCATCGCGCCGCATGCGTGATCGTGATCGATGTCGGTCTTCAGATCGAGCACCGCCTGGACCGTGCTGCGATCGACCGCCTGCGCCTGACCGTACGGGAGGTAATGCGAGAGGTCGGAGCTCACGACGATCAGCGTTTCGGGTCCGCCCCACAACGCGTCGATCACTGCCGCCACATCTCCCGCGCTCGCGTGACCGACCGCGAGCGGGACGAGCTTGAAGTCGGCGAGCACCGTCTGCAGGAAAGGCAGGTGCACTTCGAGCGAGTGCTCGAGCGCGTGCGCGTCGTCCGCGACGACCACCTGCGGCATGCCTTTGAGCACCTCGACCGCCGCCGCGTCGATCTCGATCGTGCCCAAGGGCGTCGCGAAGTGTCCGACGCTCGGCACCGCGAGGCCTCGCACCGCGACCCGGTGCGTCGGTCCGAGCAGCACGACGCGTCGGATGACTTCGCGCAGCGGGCGCAGCAGGGCGTAGGCGCTGGCGGCGATCGGGCCGGAGTAGATGTAGCCCGCGTGCGGCGCGATCAGGGCTTTCGGCGCTTTTCCGGCCGGCGAGGGGACGGAGCCGAGCAGCTCGGTGACCGCCCGCGATAAGCCGACGGCGTCGCCGGGGTAGAAGAGGCCGGCGACTGCGGGCGGCCGGACGCCAGGGGCGGGGGAAGGTGTCATGGGTAGCAGGGTATGTGGGGCCGACGATGCGAGGCTCAAGCGGGGCCGACCTATGATCGACCCCTCGGGCCGGCCGCAAGTTCGCGGCCGGCAGGCGAATACGGCGCGAGTGGCCATTCTAAGCCGCTGGTACAATCGCCGATCCCGACTTCCCACCTCCCGGTCCAGTGCATCGCTATTTCGCGCTCGTTCCCGCCGCAGGCACAGGCTCCCGCCTGGGCAGCAGCACTCCGAAGCAGTATCTGACGGTGGCAGGTCAGCCGGTCCTGTATCACACCCTGCGCCTGCTCGCCGAGCACCGCCGTATCGAGCAGGTTTTCGTCGTGCTCGCGCCATCGGATGCGCAGTTTCGCTGCGCGCAGTGGAAGGGGCTCGAGACTCGCGTGCAGCCGCTGTATTGCGGCGGAGAAACGCGCGCCGCGAGCGTGTACAACGGCCTGCTGGCGGCGCGCGACGCGATCGCGGGCGACGACTGGGTGCTCGTGCACGACGCGGCGCGCCCGTGCCTCAGCGCTCGCGCGCTCGACCGCCTGATCGACGAAGTCGGCGACGACGAGGCCGGCGGGCTGCTCGCAATACCGGTCGCGGACACGCTCAAGCGCGCCGACGGCGACGCGCGCGTCGCCACCACCGAGCGCCGCGAAGGACTGTGGCAGGCGCAGACGCCGCAGATGTTCCGATACGGTTTTCTGGTCGAAGCGCTGCGCAGGAGCGGCGCGGCGGCAGTGACCGACGAAGCCGGCGCGATCGAAGGGCTAGGGCTCAAGCCGCGGCTCGTCATGGGGGAGGGGCGCAACATCAAGATCACCTATCCGCAGGATCTGGAGCTTGCGGAGTTGATTTTGGATGGAAAGCGTTAGGCGGGAGGCGTGAGGAGTGAGGAGTGAGGCGGAGGCGTGAGGCGGGAGGCGTGAGCGTGAGCGTGAGCCGTGAGGCGTGAGGAGCAAGGCGTGAGGCGTGAGGCGGCGGGGTCATGAGAATCGGGCAAGGTTTCGACATTCACGCGCTGGTCGCCGGGCGCAAGCTCATCGTCGGTGGCGTGGAAATCCCCTTTGAGCGCGGGCTCGCCGGTCATTCCGACGCCGACGTGCTGCTGCACGCGATCTGCGACGCGCTGATCGGCGCAGCGGGGCTCGGTGACATCGGGACCCATTTCCCCGACACCGATCCGCGATACCGCGGCGCCGACAGCCGCGAGTTGCTGCGCCAGGTCGGGGGTCTCATCCGCCTCCAGGGGCTGCGCGTGCTCAACGTCGATACCACGATCATCGCGCAGGCGCCGAAGATGGCGCCGCACATCGCGCAGATGCGGCAGAACATCGCCCTCGACCTGGGAATCGGCGCTGGCGACGTCAACGTGAAAGCCAAGACCGCGGAGCGCCTGGGCACGCTCGGCCGCGGCGAAGGGATCGCCGCCGAAGCGATCGCGCTCCTCGCACCCATCCCCCAGCGCACGACCGATTGAGGTGAGCGAAGCGCCGCGCACGCGGCTTTTCTTCGCGCTGTGGCCCCCCGTGGGCGTGCGCGACGCGCTCGCGGCGGCTGCCGTGAAAGCGCAGGCGCAATGCGCAGGGCGTACGACGCCGGCCGCGAAGCTGCACGTGACCCTTTTCTTCGTGGGCGAGATCGAGCGCGCACGGCTTGGCGCACTGCAAACGTGTGCCGCCGCGGTGCGCGCCGAGCGCTTCGCACTCGATATGGAGGTGCTGGGCTACTGGCGCCACAACCGCATCGTGTGGGCGGGTGCGCGGCAATGCCCGCCGGCCCTCGACTCGCTGGTGTCGCAGCTCACGGCGAACCTGGCGCTCGAAGGCATCGCGGGGGAGGATCGCCGGTTCGTGCCGCACGTCACCCTGGTGCGCAGCGCGCGTTGCGCGCCGAAGGACACGAGCCTCGACGCGCCGCCGTGGGAAGTCCCGGCATTCACGCTGGTCGAGTCGGTCCGCGCCGGCGGCGGCGTGCGCTACGACGTGCTCGCACGGTGGCCGCTGACGCCGCCGCTATAATCGCCGCAGCCGCAGGAACACCACGGGGGAAGTCGATGGACGGCACCGAGTACGCGCAGATCTTCGCGGAAGCGGCGAGCTCGCCGCAGCCTTACCCCGACCGGCTTTTCCTGCCGCGGTGGGGTGTCGCCGAGTGGCGCAAGCTCCTCGCGGGAACGAGCGTCACGCCTTTCAAGGCGAGCGACGTCGTGATCCGGCGCGAAGCGACCGAGCGCTCGCTGTTCTTCATCGCCGCCGGCACGGTCGACGTGGGCGTGACGATGATCGACGGTCTCGCGGTGTCGTCGCTGGCGCGGATCGGACCGATGAGCATCATCGGCGAGCAGTCTTTCTTCGACGGCGCGCCGCGCTCGGCGAACGTCTGGGCGATCACCGACGGCATCCTCCTGTGCTGGGATATCGACGCTTACGAGCGCTTCGGGGAAGCAGAGCCGGCGCTCGCGCGCGATCTCCTCTTCGCGCTCGGCCGCGTGCTGTCGTCGCGCCTGCGGATGACGACTATTCGCGTTCGCCGCTGACCGCGGACAGCAAAGCAAAAGCTTCAACGCGAAGGACGCAAAGGACGCGAAGGAAAAACGTTCGAAAAACAGATGCGTCGTTTGCTGTTCGTCGTTTGTCGCCTTTCCTTCGCGTCCTTTGCG
>JAQGNC010000017.1 GCA_028292065.1 Betaproteobacteria bacterium | reverse complement strand
GAGAGCGGACGTATCGTCGCGCACGGCACCGCCGCGCAGATCGCAGCCGACCCGACGCTGACCGAGGCCTACCTGGGCGAGGCGTAGCTTTTCCGACGTCACGGCGAGCCGCCGCGACGCACTGCGGCGGTTTCGCGCGCTGCTAGAATCCCCGGGGTTCACCGGAGGAACCCCATGCTGCGTACATGCTTCGCCCTCGTCCTCGCCGCCGTCGCCACCATAGCGGGCGCGCAGGACAACTACCCGAACAAACCGATCCAGATGGTCGTGCCGTTCCCGCCGGGCGGGGTCGCCGACATCACCGGCCGGCCGACCGCGCAGATCATGAGCAAGATGCTCAAGCAGCCGATCGTGATCGTGAACAAGCCGGGCGCAGGCGGCGCGATCGGCATGGCGACCGTCGCCAAAGGACGGCCCGACGGCTACACCCTGCTGATGGCGCTGTCGTCGGTGTCGATCATCCCGGTCGCCGAGCGCCTCCAGGGCCGCACGCCGTCGTACTCGCTGAAAGAGCTCGCGCCGATCGCGCTCATCAGCGCCGACCCGACCGTGCTCGTGGTGCGTGCCGACGGCCCGTACAAGACCCTCAAAGACTTCGTCGCCGCCGCCAAGGCAAACCCGGGCAAGATCAACTACTCGTCGTCCGGCGTATACGGCACGCTGCACGTGGCGATGGAGATCTTCGCCGACGCCGCCGGAATCAAGCTGTACCACATCCCGTATCAGGGCGGCGGGCCGGCGGTCGCGGCGCTGCTGGGGTCGCAGGTCGAGGCGCTCGCGTCCGGTCCGTCAGCGGCTATCGGCCAGATCAAGGGCGGGCGCATGCGCGCGCTGGCGGTCTGGGGCGACAAGCGCCTCGCGTCGATGCCCGACGTGCCGAGCATGAAAGAGCTCGGCTACAACGCCGAGTTCTACATCTGGTCGGGACTCTTCGTGCCGGCGGGAACGCCTGCGGCGATCACGACCAGGCTCAGGAACACGGTGCGCCAGGTGGTGAGCGAGCCCGAGTTCAAGGACGCGATGGCGAAGATCGAGACGCCGATCGCGTACCTCGACGCGCCGGAGTTCGCGAAGTTCGTCGAACGCGACGCGAAGCGCCTCGAAGCCGCGGTCGTTCGCATCGGCAGGATCGACGAGAAGTAACATCGCGATCGCGGTAACGCCGCGAAGCACAGCAGAAAAGAAGGACGCGAAGGAAGAAGCAAGGACGCCACGGTGGAATTATTCTTCACCCGGTGACATCTACCGGCTTGCGTCCTTGGTGTTAACCGCTTTCAGGTGTGATCTCTAGTGCGCCTCCGGCGTGTCGAGTTCAACGGCAAAAACTCTTAGGCTGCGCGCGTCACCCGGGAAGTCGAAACCATGTCCGCCAACGAAGAACTGCTTGCCCTCTCCGCCGTCGAGCTCAGACGCCGTATCGGCTCGAAGGAAATCTCGCCGGTCGAGCTGCTCGACGCGTGCATCTCGCGCATCGAGCGCATCAACCCGGCGGTCAACGCCGTGACCGCCGTGTGTTACGAGCGCGCGCGCGAGGAAGCTGCAGCCGCCGAGCGCGCGGTCGTCCAAGGCGAGCCGCTCGGCCTGCTGCACGGCTTGCCCACCGGCATCAAGGATCTCGACGACACCGGCGGCCTCCTCACCACCTACGGCTCGCCGCTGCATCGCGACTTCGTCCCGGATCGCGACGGCGCGATGGTCGCGCGAGTGCGCGCGGCGGGCGCGATCGTCGTCGGCAAGACCAACGTGCCGGAGTTCGGCGCCGGTGCGAACAGCCGCAACCTGGTGTGGGGCGCGACGGGCAATCCTTTCGATCCGATGCTCAACGCCGGCGGTTCCTCCGGCGGCTCGGCCGTCGCGCTGGCGACCGATATGCTGCCGGTATGCACCGGCTCGGACACCGGCGGCTCGCTGCGTATCCCTGCGGCGATTTGCGGCGTCGTCGGCTTCCGGCCGTCGCCGGGGCTCGTTCCGGTCGATCGGCGCGGACTCGGATGGACCCCGATCTCGGTCGTCGGTCCGATGGGCCGCACCGTCGCGGACACCTGTCTGCTGATGGCGGCGCAGGCGGCGATGGACGATTGCGACCCGCTGTCGTATCCGGTAGACCCGCGCGAGTTCGCGGTGCCGGAAGCTCGGGATCTCGCTTCGCTGCGAGTCGCGTACACCGAAGACTTCGGCCTCTCCCCGGTCGATCGTTCGATCCGCGGCGTCTTCCGCGAAAAAATCGCCGCCTGCAAACACCTCTTCAGGTCGTGCGACGAGACGATCTTCGATTTCGGGGAAGCCGACCGCTGCTTCGACGTGATGCGCGCGCTGAACTACGCCGCACGCTATCGCGAGGCGTACGAGAAAGATCCGGCCACGCTCGGCCCGAACGTGCGCACGAACTACGAGATGTCCGCGAAGATGTCGCTCGCCGACGTGGCGTGGGCGCACAGCGAGCAGACACGGATCTACCGGCGCTTCCAGCAGACTTTCCGCGACTACGATCTCGTGCTCGCGCCGACGACACCGGTGTCGCCTTTCCCGTGGTCGCAGCTCACCCTCTCCGAGATGGACGGCAAGCCGCTGCGCAATTACTACCACTGGCTCTCACTCACGTACATCATCACGCTCGTCACCAACCCCGCGATCGCGCTGCCGTGCGGCGTCGATCACAAAGGCATGCCTTTCGGTCTGCAGGTCGTCGCGCCTTTCCGCGGCGACCGCGCGCTGCTCGCCGCCTCGCACGCGATGGAGCAGGCGTTCGAAGCGATACCCGCGCTGCGCCGGCCCGTGCCCGACGTGAGCAAGCTCACCCGGGCGACGCCCGAGCTCGTGTCGATCGTCACACATCCGCCCGCGCCCAGCGTGGCGACCGCCGCGAGACCCGGCAGTGTGTAGCGCAGGCGCCCTCGCCTGCAGCCGCAGTAAACACGGACATGCGAGATAAAGTCAGGCACACCAGAAGGCACGAGCAGTGACTCGAAATCACACTCCCGAAAGACGCAGCACCTGGAACTTCGTCATCACCGACGACGGCTGGCTGTGGACCCTCAGCCGCCCCGACGGCCGCGAAGAGCGCGCCGACACGACGTTCAAGACGCTCAAGCAGGCGGCCGACGACGCGATCAACCACGGTTACGGCGCGTGGAAACACGACGAGCGGCGCAAGTCGGATTACTGATCCGCACGTGGTACGGGTGTTGCTGCGAATCACGCTTTCGAGCGAGATACAGGAGCGCACCATGGCCGAAAGACCCCGCCCGCACGATCACGACAACCCGCAGCCCGCCCGCGACCCCTCCGCGATCGCCGACCGCGCCCGCGACGAGCGCTTCCGCGGCGACCGCAATCGCGGCTACGACGAAACCGTACGCCATGGCCCGCCGCTCGAAGTCAGCGTCGCCCGCGGCGATTACCGGCCGGGACGCGACGAGCTTGCCGGCGCGGGGGTGCGCGGCTACGGCGAGCCCGGCGCGTACCGGCAATGGGGCCAGCCCGATTACGACGAGCGCGGCGGCGGCGACGAGTACCGCGGCCGCGACGGGGGCATTGTCGGCAGCGACGGCGACTACGCGCCGGCGTCCGACCTGCCGCCAACTTACGGTGCGGACCGCGACGGCTACGGCCGGCTCGGCGGCTGGACCCATCACGACACCGGCCTCATGCGCCCGCGCGGCCCGAAAGGGTACGAGCGCTCCGACGATCGCATCATGGAAGACCTCTGCGAGCACCTGATGAACCTCGACGACATCGACTCGAGCGACGTCGAAGTCCGCGTGAGCAAAGGCGTGGTCGTGCTCGAAGGCACCGTGCGCGAGCGCTTCATGAAATACGAGATCGAGAATATCGCCGCGACGACGCTCGGCGTGAAGGACGTGGAGAACAACATCACGGTTCCGCGGCAGGGGGTGTGAGCGGAGTGTGGCGGTCTGCCGCGCACCAAA
>JAQGNC010000660.1 GCA_028292065.1 Betaproteobacteria bacterium | reverse complement strand
GCGGGTACGGCATGCCGTCGAAGTTCGAAGAGCCGGTCAAACGCGTCGTCACCTCCGGTTACCCGACGGTCTCGCCGGGCACCGGTAGCTCGCTCACGCCCCTGCAGCTGCTCGAAGGCACGATCACGCCCAACGGCCTGCACTTCGAGCGCCACCACAGTGGGGTTCCCGACATCGACCCGGCGCAGCATCGGCTCGTCATCCATGGGCTGGTCAAGCGCGCGCTCAGCTTCTCGCCGGCCGCGCTGTCGCGCTATCCCATGGTGAGCCGCACGCACTTCGTCGAGTGCTCCGGCAACAGCTCGCGCAACGCCAACGCCGAGGCGCTGCAAGTCACCTGCGGGACGATTCACGGCCTGGTCTCGTGCACCGAATGGACCGGTGTGCCGCTGTCCCTGCTGCTCGACGAAGCCGGGGTCGATCCGTCAGCGACGTGGATGCTCGCCGAAGGCGCCGATTCGGCAGCGATGAGCCGCAGCGTTCCGCTCGACAAGGCCCGCGACGACGCGATGATCGCGCTCTTCCAGAACGGCGAGCGCATACGGCCCGAGCAGGGTTACCCGATGCGCCTCCTGCTTCCGGGCTGGGAAGGCAACATGAACGTGAAGTGGCTGCGGCAGTTGAAGCTCATTGCCGAGCCGATGCACACCAAGGACGAGACGTCGAAGTACACCGACCTCATGCCCGACGGCAAGGCCCAGCAGTTCACTTTCCCGCTCGGCGTGAAGTCCACCATCACCAAGCCGTCATTCGGCATGACGATGCAGGGGGCGGGGCTGTACGAAATCTCGGGAATTGCGTGGTCGGGTGCAGGCCGCATCGCGCGAGTCGAAGTCTCGACCGACGGCGGCGCCACGTGGAGCGACGCGCGGCTGCAGGGACCGGTGCTGACGAAGAGCCTCACGCGCTTTCGCCTGCCCTGGGAATGGAACGGCGCGGCCACGGTGCTGCAAAGCCGCGCGATCGACGACAAAGGCAACGTGCAACCGACCCGCAAGACGTGGACCGCGGCGTACTCGCCCGTGCATCGCTATCACTACAACGCCATCCAGACCTGGAGCGTCAAGGCCGACGGGAGCATCGCCAATGTCTATCTCTAAAATTGCACTGCTGGCCGCACTTCCGGCGGTGTTACTCAGCGCATGCGCGACCGATCGCGCAGAGACGTCGATCTCGAAAGGCCCGAACCTCGGCCAGCCCGCGACCGCAGCCGAGATCGCGCTCGTCGACATCGGCATTCCGCCGAGCGGCGCCGGATTGCCGGCGGGCAGCGGCGACGCACGCGCCGGCGCGAAAGTGTATGCGGCGAAGTGCCAGTCGTGCCACGGCGATAAAGGCGCGGGCAAACCGGCTGATGCGCTCGTCGGCGGCCAAGGCACGCTTACCGCGAGCAATGCGGTCAGGACCGTCGGCAGCTACTGGCCGTACGCTACGACCCTGTTCGATTACACGCGCCGCGCCATGCCGCTCACCGCACCGCGCACGCTCAGCAACGACGAGGTGTATGCCGTCACCGCGTACGTGCTGCACCTGAACGGCATCATCGGCGAAGATCAGACGCTCGACGCGAAGACCCTGCCGGCGGTGAAAATGCCCAACCGCGACGGGTTCGTGGATTACTCCAAGGTGCGCTGACGCGTGTCCGCTCCCGCAGCGGGTTCATCCGTCAGGAGCCCGGTGCGAGCCGCGATGCCGAGCAGTTGCGTCGCGTTCTCCGCGCCGAGCTTGTGCCGGATCGACGACTGGTAGTTCGCGACGGTCTTGTAACCCAGGCCCAGCTTCGCGGCGATGCTGCTCACGGTATGGCCGCTGACGAGCAGGCGCATGATCTCGAACTCCCTGGCCGACAACACGCTCAGGCCCGCGTCCTGGCCGGTGACGTTCCTGAGCGCCAGTGTCTGCGCGACGTCCTGGCTGAGGTAAGTCCTGTCGCTCGCGACGGTGCGCACCGCCTCGACCAGCGCCTCGGGTGCGCTCGCCTTGGTGATATAGCCTTTCGCGCCCGCCTGGAAAGCGCGGGTCGGGAAGATCGCTTCCTCGTGCATGCTGAACACCAGCACGCGCGCGCCGGGCTCACGCGCGAGGATGCGGCGCATCGCTTCGATGCCGCTCACGTCGGGGAGCGAAATGTCCATGACGACGACGTCGGGCTCGAGGCGGCAAAACGCCTGGTAGCCGTCGGACGCGGTGCCCGCCTCGCCCACCACGGTTATCCCTTCGGCGCGCTCGAGCAGGCGTCGATAGCCTTCGCGCACGACCGCGTGATCGTCGACGAGCAGCACGCGCAGCGTGCCCGTTGCATTCATGGCGTGGGTTCCTCGACCGGCATCGACGCCTCGACCCGAAAGCCTTCCCGGTCGCCGGTGACGACCGCGAAACGGCCGCCGAGCGCCTCGACCCGCTCGCGCATCCCGATCAACCCGAGGCCATCGGTCGCCGCGATGTCGGCGGCGCCGCCGCCGTCGTCGCGAACGCTGACGAGGACCTCGCTCACGCGGCCGGCGGCGCGGCGCTCCAGCGCAATGCGCACGTGGCTCGCGTGCGCGTGGCGCGACACGTTGGTGAGGCCTTCCTGTATGAAGCGGTAGAGCGTGATGTTGAGCGCCTCGGGCAGTGGGTCGAAATCGCCGGCGACGTCGAGATCCACGCGCAGGCCCGGATATCGGCCGCGCCACGCTTCGACGTAATCCTCCAGCGCCGCATGCAAGCCCAGCTCGTCGAGACCCGCGGGCCTGAGCCTGCGGGTCATGTCGCGCACGATCGCGTGCAGATGATCGGTGATGCCGATGATCGACAGCGCGGCGCGGTGAGCCTCGGTGGAGGTGTCTGCGGCGCACTGGCGAATCGACACCGCGTCGATTTTAATCGCGTTCAGGTGCTGGCCGAGCTCGTCGTGGAGCTCGCGTGCGAGGCGCCGGCGCTCTTCCTCCTGCACGCGCACGTGCGATTGCGAGAGGCGCCGGTTCTCCGCGAGCGCGGCGGCGAGGTCGCGCTCCAGCGCGATGCGCCTCGCGAGCTCGGCGCGGACCTCGCGCACCCGGCGCCAGACGAACCAGGCGAACGCGACCGCGGCGAACAAAACGATCCCGGGGAATTCGTCGAGCTGGTAGCGCTCCCACCGCCGCGCCCACGCCTGGATCGCTTCGCTCACTTCGAACTGCACGCTCACGACCGCCACGAGAACGGTCGCGAGAGCAATCACCGCGAGATCGCGGCGCACCGAAGTGCTTGCCTGCAGATCATCCGGTGGCATCAGACCTTCCGCATCTACGCGCGCCTTCGAGGTGAGTGCGCAGCGCATAACCCGTGTCGGGAATTTTTCCCGCGCATCTCGGGAAAGCGGCGGGGTTGCGATGCCGTACTCTTGTGAGTTGCCGCGATAGTAGAGTCGTTGCCCCGCGGCCGCAAACAAAATGAGAGCAGATGAGCTCAGGTATGGCTGACCGCAGGCGAATCACGATCGGGTGTGCTGTGTTGTGTGCCGCGGGCGCATTCATGTACGGCCGTCACGTGCGCGCGGCCGAGCCCGTGCAGCTTCCGACGGTGGAAGTCATCGGCGCGACGGCCCTTCCGGGTAGCGACGTGCCGCGCGAGCACATCCCGGCCAATGTGCAGACGATCGATGCCTCGACGATCAGGAGCACCCACAGCCTGAGCCTTCCCGAGCTCATGTCGAGCCGGCTCCCCAGCGTCAACGTCAACGAAGCGCAAGGCAACCCGTACCAGATGGACGTGCGCTATCGCGGCTTTACCGCGAGCCCGCTGCTCGGCACGCCTCAGGGGCTGTCGGTGTTCCAGGACGGGGTGCGGTTGAACGAGCCTTTCGGCGACGTCGTGAACTGGGACCTGATCCCGATGCTCGCCATCGACAGCCTCACCGTCATGCCCGGCTCGAACCCGCTCTTCGGCCTGAACACCCTCGGCGGCGCGCTCGTGCTCCAGACCAAGAGCGGTCTGACGAGCCCGGGCACCGAAGCGACGCTCTCCGGTGGTTCTTTCGGCAGGCGCCGGATCGAGCTCGCGCACGGCGCGAAGTGGGGCGACACCCACGCGTTCGCCGCCGTGACCGGTTTCGAGGAGAACGGCTGGCGTGACTGGTCGCCGTCGAGGGTGCGTAACTTTTTCGGCAAGGTCGGACAGCGCACCTCGAAGATGGATTGGGATCTCGCAGTCACTCACGGCAAGTCGAACCTCGTCGGCAACGGTCTCCTGCCCGAGCCGATGCTGGCGGTGAGGCGCGAGCAGATCTACACACGGCCGGACATCACGAGGAACGAGATGACGATGGCGGCGCTGAACGCCTCTTACTGGCTCAACGCGGACCAGAGGATTTCGGGCCTCTTGTACCAGCGCCGAAACCGCACCGTGACCTTGAATGGCGACGTCAACGACCAGTTCCAGGACCCGCCCGACCCGAACGGCGTCGAGAACCGCACGCGCACGCGCCAGCGCGCCGAAGGCGGCACGCTGCAGTGGAGCCGGCTGGGCGGCAAGCACCAGTCGGTGCTCGGCGCGGCTGTCGATCGCTCGCGCAGCCGGTTCACTCAGACCGAAGCGGAAGGCGCGTTCGACGCGACGCGCGCCGTCGTCCCGGC
>JAQGNC010000587.1 GCA_028292065.1 Betaproteobacteria bacterium | reverse complement strand
GGAACCGAGGAAGAGAAAATGAACCCGTGGATGGGCGCGCTCGAAGACAACCTCGACGTGCTCAACAAGACCGACGACGAAGCCGGCGAATGGGGCCGCGCCGCGACTCGCGACCTGATCCGCTCGAGGATCAAGGTGAAATCGCTCAACTTCATGCGCGGGCGCACCTTCATCAACAAGTTCCTGATCATCGACGAAGCGCAGAACCTTACGCCCAAGCAGATGAAGACGCTGATCACTCGCGCGGGACCTGGGACCAAAGTCGTATGCCTCGGCAACATCGCGCAGATCGACACGCCGTATCTGACCGAAGGCAGCTCGGGCCTCACTTACGTCGTCGACCGGATGAAAGGCTGGGCGCACAGCGGCCACATCACGCTGATGCGAGGCGAGCGCTCGCGCCTCGCGGATTACGCGGCGGAAGCGTTATAAGGCGCCAGAGCACCGGCGAAAACTTTTGAGGAGCGTGACATTGTTCGCACTACCGTGGTTACGACGTAAGGCTGGAGAAAGCATCGCGCGCCAGAATGGCAGCGACTCGTTACATGGGTTTCCTCCTCGCGGGGCCTGCACTAGCCCCGCACTCGCCCGGCTCCGGCCGGGCTTTTTCTTGGCCGCGCTGTGCAGCGTGTTCGCGCTGAGCGCGCCGCTTGCAGCCGAGCCTTACGCTTACGTCCCCAACGAAGGCTCGGGCACGATCTCGGTGATCGACACCGCGACCGACTCGGTCGTGAGCGAGATCAGCACGGGTGGCAAGCCGCGAGGGATCGCCTTCAACCCGAAGACCCAGCTCCTGTACGTCAGCGATTCGCCGGCGAGCGCGCTTAAGGTGATCGACGTCAAAAAAGGCGCGGTGGTCGGACAGATCGCGCTCGGCAAATCGCCTGAAGGCGTTTACATCTCTCACGACGGCACGCTCATCGCGGTCGCAGTCGAAGAAAGCAACAGCGTCACACTGGTGGACACCGCGACCGCAAAGGTGATCGCGGACATCCCGGTCAAAGGCAAGAACCCGGAGCACGCGGTATTCAGCCCGGACGGCGCGTGGCTTTACGTCAGCGCCGAGGACGCCGATACGGTCGAGGTAATCGACGTCGCCAGGCGCGCGCAGGTCGGCGCGATAAAGGTCGGGCACCGTCCGCGCGGCATCGCTTTCACGCCCGACTCCCGTATCGCTTACGTCGCGTGCGAAGTCGCGAGCCTGACTTACGCGATCGACGTGCGTGCCGGCAAAGTGCTGGCGACGATCAAGGGCGGCGATTTCTCGAACGGCGCGGTGATGCGCCCGGACGGCAAGCGCGTTTACGTGTCGAACGGAAAATCGGGCTCGGTTTCGGTGATCGACACCTCGAGCAACGCGGTGATCGCTTCGGTGCCGGTGGGCCAGCGCCCGTGGAACATGGCGATCACACCGGATGGGCGCAAGGTCTACGTCGCGAACGGCAGATCGAACAGCGTGTCGGTGATCGACACCGCAACCGACAGGAAGGTCGGGGACATCGCGGTCGGGTCGCTGCCGTGGGGTGTGGCGATCGGGGGCGCTGGGAAGCCCTAGATCCAAACCGGGGTCTGACCCCAAGCGGCCGGGGTCAGACCCCAAGCGGGGTCAGACCCCCGGCGCATGCGCCGCGTCCGAAGGCAGCTCGCGCGTGGTCTTTCCCGGCCAGCACCACATGCGCTGAAACACCCGGTCGCGGCTGATCAGCAGGTGCTTGAATGCGGCGCTCAGGTGCAGCGCGATCAGCAGCATGAAAACGATGACGGTCGCGAAATGGATCTGGCTCATCAGCTCTTTGAGCACCGGCGCGTCCCAGCCCCAGTGGGGCACGGCGTAGCCGAAGTACTTGATCGGGTACTTCGTGAAGTTCGAGCCGAGATACCCGGTCACCGGCATGATGAGCAGACACGCGTAAAGCCCGAAGTGACTCACCCTGGCGCCGGTTCTCTGCCACAGCGGTAGCGTTTCGGGCAGCGGCGGCGCCGGGTGCGCGAGGCGCCACGCCACGCGTGCGACGACCAGCACGCCGATCGTCATACCGATCGACTTGTGGATATTGAACCACCACGCGCGCAATCCCACCGGCTGCTTCGGAATGTCGATCATCCACCAGCCGAGCGCGAGCTGGCCGAGCACCAGCAATGCGATCAGCCAGTGCAGGACGATCGCGGTCCGGCTGTAGGTTTCGGCCGTGGTGGTGCGCATGCGTAGTCTCCCCGTGTTTATGGGAGATATGCTAACGCGAGGCCGGACGTAGCGCGACCTCATCGTGCGGCCCGCCGGGGTTCCTGTCGCGGAACCACTGCGCGGCGAGCGCGAGCGCACCGACCACGTACGGCACGCTCGCGGCGACCCACATCACCAGCCCGCCGAGTTGCTGGTCTTCGAGCGGCGTGAGACCCCACTGTCCCGCGTGCGCGGTCGCGTGCGGATACCAGACGTCTCCCGAAAACGTGAGCAGGACGCCGAGCGCGCCGGTTTGCAGCATCGTGACGAAAAGACACAGCACGGCCGAGCCGATTCCGCTCGCGCGCCCGGGTTTCAGCAACGCCCACCAGAAGAGCAGCGCGCTGAACAGGAAGACGCTGTGCTGCAGGGCGTGCGCAGCGATGCTCGCCTCCGATCGTTCGAAAACACGCGGGATGTGCCACAGCCAGATCGCGGCCCCGTGCACCACGGTCGCGGCGAGCGGAGCGCTCAGCGTGGCCCATGCACGCTGCACCGCGGCCCCGCGCAACGGCCGGGCCGCAGCGCGCCGCCAGTGTTGCGGCAACGCCCAGGTCCAGATCGCCAGGGGCCGCCCGAGCACCATCAGCGGCGCCGCGATCACCATCAGGAGCTCGTGCTGGATCATGTGAGCGCTGAACACGCCGCCGGTTGCGGCCGCGAGCGGCGAGACGAGCGCGACCGCGAGCGTGAGCCAGCCCGCGGCGAAGAGCGCGCCGCGCCTCGCCCCTCGCCGGCGGCTTCCTTCGGAGCGCGTGGCTGCAACCCAGCCCCGCACGTACAGCGCACCCGACACGGCGAGCGCAACCGCAATCCACGGTTCCGCGCCCGACGCACCGAAGGCGTCACCACCGTGCGCCCACGCCGACGGCGACGCCAGCGCTGCCGCGCCGAGCAGTGCCGCGCTGCGCACGCGCGAGCGCGTCACTCGATGCACGGCGGGATGACCGCAGCGGTGAACCACTGCGCCGCGATCGCGAGCGCCATCAGCGCCGAAACCGACACGCCGACGATCGCGAGAAAGCGCGTGCGGGAGCGCTGATCGCCGCTGTCCGCGGGCGGCGCGACCCCGGCCGCTTCCCAGCGGCGCCAGCCGATCGCGACGCCTGCAAGCGCGATCAGTAGCGCCGCCGCGGCGACCGCGTGGATGGGAAGCCGCTGCTGCTGCTGGCACTCGAGCGCGACGAGCGCGTAGTTCACCGACTGCTGCGCGAGCGTTGCGAGCGGCGGAACGAGGATGGGGAACCAGAGGCGCATACGCTGCTCAGTGCACTCGCGCGCCGAAATAGATGATCGCGTAGATCGGCAGCCACGCGAGCACCACGAAATACCAGTACATGCCGTTCTCGCTGACGTCGACGAAACGCTTGCCTTCCATCTTGTCCTGCATCATGAGCACTGCCAGCACCGTGGTGTCCCAGAAGTCGGTGACGACGTGCATCGTGTGCAGCGAGAGCAACATCCACACCGCGGAGCCGTAGGCGTTGGTGTCCCAGCGCACGTTGAGCGCCGTGAATTCGAAAATGCGCAGGATCATGAAACCGACGCCGAAAGCCACGCAGATCCAGATGCCGATGCGAACTTTCGCCAGGTCTTCGGCTTCGGCGGCGCGCTTGGTCCACGCGTTCGGTATGCAGCTCAACAGCATCAGGATCGTATTCGCCGTGCCCCACACGAGCTCGGGCGGCAATGCATCCGGCGGCCACTCGTCGACCCGCGTTCGCACGTAGAAGTACACCATGCACGCGAGCGCGAAGACCGTGCCTTCGATCGCGATCATGCCGAAGGTGCCCCACCACATCAGGCTGCGATGGCCGTAGCCGTAGCTCGGGAGCTCGCGTGCGTCGATGACCTGCTCCGGGCTCGGCTTCGCGTCCGGCGTCACGGCTTACGCTCCAGCGCGAGGTTTTCCTCGGTCTCGCCTTTCTTCGGCCAGAACCACGCGGTCAGCGCGATGCCGACCGGGATCGTCGCCCACACCGCTGCCCACGGCGTGAAAATCGAAGTGACGAAGAACACTGTCGTCGCGACCGCGCTCAGCACCGGCCAGATGCTCGGGCGCGGGTAGACCAGGCGATGATCGGGGCTCGCGTCGAGCACGCGGGTGACCAGGTTCTCCGGTGGGTCCATCGACAGCCCGTCGACCCGGCC
>JAQGNC010000576.1 GCA_028292065.1 Betaproteobacteria bacterium | reverse complement strand
AGTATGGAAGGCCGTTCGTGCTGAGCTTGTCGAAGCATGAACACTGCCGTTCACCCTTCGACTGCGGCGCAGTGCGCCTGCTCAGGGCGAACGGATTGTGACGCGAATTTGAGAACCACCTCACTGGAAAGTCGGCGTTTCGACTCTGCTGCAGGCGAGGGCGCCTGCGCTACAACGGCCGCTTTGTGCAGCGCAGGCGCCTCGCCTGCAGCCGCGGTCACACGGCATTCCTGCGAGAGATCGCCTGGAAGCAGCGCGCCGCGCGGCGCCGCGGTTCGCTTTATCATCCGCATTCAGCATTCATCATCAGGTTTACCCATGCCGACGTGGTTGTGGCCCGCAGTAAAACTCATCCTCCCGCACGTCGGCAACATCGTCGCCGCCGCGAAGCCCGCTTTCACCCGGAAGGCCGGCGACCCGGCGCAGGAGCCCGGCGTGGTCCAGCAGCAGATTGCGGAGCTGCAGGCTGCCGCGTCACAGGACGCCGCTCACATCAAGGAGCTGGCCGAGCAGTTGCGCCTGACGGTCGCGGCGCTCGAGCAGGGCGCGGTCGATACCGAAAAGCGCATACGCCGCGCATCGGCGGTTGCGATGAGCGCGCTCGTCGTCGCGGTGCTGGCGTCGGTGGTGGCCCTTTACGCGGCGGTGACGTAAGACTGTCGTTGCGAGGAACGCCGTGACGAAGCAATCGCGGGCCGCTCGAACAACGTCCTTAACGGCGTGCGTCGTGCGCCACGAGATCGCCGCGTCGCGCTGCCGCGGCTCCTCGCGGCGACAGGTTGGGTCATTGCGAGGAACGCGGTGACGAAGCAATCCCGAGGCGCTCGAAAGTGGTTTGAAAACCGTGCGCCACGAGATCGCCGCGTCGCGCTGCCGCCGCTCCTCGCGATGACAGGTGTGGGTCATTGCGAGGAACGCGGTGACGACGCAATCCCGAGGCGCTCGAAAAGTGGTTTGATACCCGTGCGCCGCGAGATCGCCGCGTCGCGCTGCCGCGGCTCCTCGCGATGACAGGTGTGGGTCATTGCGAGGAACGCGGTGACGAAGCAATCCCGAGGCGCTCGAAAAGTGGTTTGAAAACCGTGCGCCACGAGATCGCCGCGTCGCCCTTGCGGCTCCTCGCGATGACCGCCCCCAGAGCGGCGTTACCGGTGCGCCGTCGCGGTAGCGCCCAGCACCTTCGCCGCCTTGCGCACGTCCTCGGCGCCGACCCAGATGATTGCGCCCCAGCGGCCTTCACCGGCGCTGAGTCCTTCAATGCCGGTCACGTTGATCTGGCTGTCGCCGAGCTTCTTGAGGTGATCGGTCAAAGCGCCGGAGCGGTCCTTGCCCTGGATCATGAAACCGCTTTTCTGCGGGGTGAACGTGAGCCCGGCTTTCTTCACGGCTGCCTTGAAGCGCTTGGCGTCCGCGGGAACGACGTCGATCTGCGCGCGGCGGCCGCGCTGTGTGCCGACGCACGCGAGCAGGTCGATGCCTGAGCTCACGAGCGCGGAGAGCACGCCGAAAGCTTTGCCCGCGGTATTCGGGACGACGATCGAAAAGTATTCGACTTTGCGAACGACATCGGCCACGAGCGCCTCCTATAGGGTAAAGCGCAGGGACTGAAGCAGTGCGCCGGGAAGGTGCGAGCTCGAGGTCGAGCGCTCGTCGTAAGTCGAGGTGCTGAGCAGCATCTCGCGCTCGCGTGTGAAGTCGATCAGGTTCTCGCCGAGCATCCGATAGATCGTGTCGTCGAAGCGCAGCGGATTGACCGGCGCTTCGATTCGGCCGCCTGCGACGCGGAACGTGGCGAAGCGCGTCATGCCGGTGATGCGCCCGGCCGGACGATCCGAATAATTGAGATACCAGAGATTGCCGATGTAAAGCCCGCTATCGAGCGCTTCGAGCGCATCCGCGGCGTCGAGGTCACCTGCGGCGAGATCGAGCGATTCAGGGCTTTCCGCCGAGCCGGCGCCGTTCGCCGGCAGCCCGTATTCCTTTGCCGAACGCGGCGACACGAGGCTTTCGGCGAGGGTACCTCGATCGATCAGCGTCGCCCGCGGCGGTCTCACGAAACCGTCGTGCTGGAATAGCGGCGCGATGCCGCCTTCGGTATTTTCGGTGAGCGTCACTTTCGGTGACAGACGCTCGCCATGTTCCATTCGGAGCAGCGCGCTCTGCCGCGTCGCGCGCGAGCGCGCCGAGAAAGCGCCCCACGACAGGAGCCCGGTGATTTCCTCGAGCGCCGAAGGCGTGAGATACGCGCGGTACTCGCCCGGTTCGAGCGTGACCGGCGGCCGCTCGAGCAACTCGAGCTGCTGCGTCGCCCTCTCCATCTTCGCCCTGAACACCGCGGGGTCCCAGTCGAAACCGGCGTATCCCTCTTTCACCGCTTTGTCCGCGCGCAGGTGCAGGCTCCAGTCGAAGTTGAACGTGTCGACCTCGTGCCAGTTGCGCTGACCAAAGCTGTTCGCAAAGCCGCGATAGATCGTCCCCGCCGCATAGAACCCGGCGAAGTCGAGGCCTTTCGCGTCGCGCACGACGTGCTGCACGATCTCTTCGGCGGGCGGAAAGCGGCCGCGCCGCTCGGTCGTCGTCGACGTCGGCGTCTCGGCGATCAGCAGCCACGGGTCTTCGGGGAGGTGCGCGAGCATTGCACGCACTCGCCCGAGCGTCGAGCGCGCCAGCTCGAGATCGTCCGCACTGCCGGCGAGCGCGATCGTCGCCGAAGCCTGCCGCCCCCTGGCGATCAGGCGCAGGGTGAGATAGCGCTGCTCGACGGTTCCCGCCTGCCGCACGAGCGCCTTGTT
Organism: Betaproteobacteria bacterium; assembly: GCA_028292065.1. GTDB lineage: Bacteria > Pseudomonadota > Gammaproteobacteria > Burkholderiales > SG8-41 > JAQGMV01. The sequence continues at coordinate 14,818 of JAQGNC010000576.1, read as the reverse complement.
GAACCGCACGAAGTCGGAGCGCTCCGCCGACAGCGAGCACAGCAGGGCTTCACCGCCGGCGCACTCACGCGTGAGCGCGTCGGCGAGCTCGAAGAACTGCGACTGCATCGTCGAGCTCATTCGTCCTGCCCGCCGAATACTTCGACGTCTTTGAAGAGGCACGCCGGCGCGGCGTGACCGACGTGGATGACCTGGTTCGGCTCGCCTTTGCCGCAGAAGAGGGTGCCGTGGACTTCGAAGGTGTCGCGGTTTCCCACCATCGCGAGGCTGCGCCAGAAATCGGCCGACACGCCTCGGTAATTCGGGTTCTTCACCACACCTTTGAGCTCGCCGTCCTCGATGAGCTCGCCCCATTCGCAGCCGAACTGGAACTTGTTGCGCGAGTCGTCGATCGACCACGACACGTTGCTGCGCATGAGCACGCCGCGTTTGACCGAGCCGATCATGTCGGCGAGGCTGTGGCTGCCCGGCTCGATATTGAGATTCACCATGCGATCGATCGGCGCGCGGTTCCACGAGCACGCGCGCGAGTTCGCGGTGCCGGCCATGCCCGCTCGCGCCTGCGAGATGCGCCCGCCGAGCGGGCGCTCGAGCACGCCTTCGCGTATGAGCCACACTTTCTCGGCCGCGGCTCCGTCGTCGTCGAAATCGTAGGTCGCGAGCTCGTCGGCGATCGTCGGATCGAAAGTGACGTTGAGCAGCTTCGAGCCGTACTGGTAAGTCCCGAACATTTCGCGCGTGACGAAGCTCGTGCCGGCGTAGTTGCGCTCGTCGCCGAGGATGCGGTCGAGCTCGAGCGGGTGGCCTATCGATTCGTGGATCTGCAGCATCATCTGGTCGGGCATGAGGATGAGATCCATGCGTCCGGAAGGGCAGTTCGGCGCGGTGAGCAGCTGCAAGGCTTCGTCCGCGAGGCGCGCGCCGCAGCCGCGAAAGCCGCTGTCGGCGAGACGCTCGAAGCCGCCCTGCCGCGCGTCGAGGAAGCTGCGGCTCTGCGTCTCACTCCCTTCGTTCGCCGTCACGTGCGCGTAAGGCACGGTGTACACGAACTGCTGGCGGACGTCGCCGCCGGTATTGGTGAGGTAGAGCTGGTCCGCACGGCGCAGCTCGATCGCGGCGTAGCGCTCGACGATGCGGGCATCGACTCGCGCGCTGCGGCATTCGTCGGCGATCAGGTCGTAGAGCTCGCTGCTTGAGCGCGTAGGCGCCGCAGTCGATGGCGCGAGACGCTCGCCTTTGGGCGCGGGCATGTCGCGCGGATCGTAGGGATGCACACTCGCGCCGCGAGTCGATGCGGCCCACGCGCTCGCGCGGTCGAGTGCGCTCTGCAGGCCGGCCGGCGTGAGATCGCTCGTCGCGCAGTAGCCGTAACCCCCATCGGTCATCGCGACGAGCATCGCGCCGTGGTCGCTGGAAAGCCGCGGCGGCTCGATCGTGTCCTGGCGCACCGCGAGGTGCTCGCGCGATTCTTCGAAGACGCGCAGCGACCAGAAAGGAGCGGTCGAGCGCAGCGAGTGGAAGTGCTTTCTGATGGTTTCGTTCATGGAGCCCATGCAAGCACGCTTCGGACCTGCTGAACCCACCCCCACCCTAACCCTCCCCCTGAAGGTCCCGGAGGGACCCTCGGGGGGGAGGTCGGGATGGGGCCGGGTTGGCTTTGAGCGGCCGTCACGCCTTGCCGCGCGTAAAGCGCTTATTGTACTGTCCGCTCTCCCGCGAGGCGGCGCGTCACCTTCCTTGTCCGATGACGTCGTTGTTTCTGCCGCAGCACCTGGAGAAGAATATGAAGACTGTAAACGCTGCCGCATGGATGTCTGCGATCGCCTTCTTTTCGGGCAGCTGCGCTCACGCGCAGACTGCCGCGAGCTTCCCCACCAAACCGATACGTCTCATCCTGCCGTATCCGCCCGGCGGCGGTTCCGACACCATCGTGAGGCCGCTCGCGCAGCGCCTGGGCGAGCACCTGAAGCAACAGGTGATCATCGACAATCGCGGCGGCGCCGGCGGCAACATCGGCATGGAGGTCGCGGCCAAGGCGCCGCCCGACGGACATACGATCGTTTTCGCGCTGACGGCGCAGCTCGCGGTCAATCCGGCGCTCTACAGGAAGCTGCCGTACGATCCGCTCAAGGATTACGAGCCGATCACCCTGCTCGCGAGCGGCCCATACATCCTGCTCGTCCATCCTTCGCTGCCGGTGAAATCGGTGAAAGACCTGATCGCGCTCGCACGCGCGCGTCCGGACCAGCTTACCTACGCCTCGTCGGGCAGCGGCAGCGGAGGCCATCTCGCCAACGAGCTCCTGAACAGCACGGCGAAGGTGAAGATGCTCCACATCCCGTACAAAGGCGGCGGCCAGGCGCTCACCGCCGTCATCGCCGGCGAAGCGCAGGTGATCTTTTCACCTTATGCGACCGCCAAGCCGCAGATGGAGAGCGGGCGACTGCGCCCGCTCGGGGTCAGCACCGCGCGGCGCCTGACCGGTGTCGACCTGCCGACGATCGCCGAAGCGGCGCTCCCCGGTTTCGACGCGGGCGTCTGGTACGCGTTTCTCGCGCCCGCCGGCACCCCGCGCGAGATCGTCATGAAGCTCAACGGCGAGATACTGCGTGCGGCGAGCCAGCCCGAAATGAAATCGGTGCTGGCGAAATCGGCGCTGGAGCCGATCGGCAGCACCCCCGAAGAGCTCGGCAGGTTCATGAAATCCGAAATCGCAAAGTGGGCGAAGGTGGTGAAGGAGGCGAACGTTCACGTCGATTGATTCAACCCTCGGGTGCGCGACCGAGTAGCGCAGGCGCCTCGCCTGCAGCCGTGCGCCCGTGCGCCGCGGGCGTAATCGAACACTGAAGGAGTAGTGATGCAGTTTCGTTCCACCGTTCTCCTCGCGCTGTGCGCCGTCGCGCCTGTCGCCGCGTATGCCGCCGACGCCTGGCCCACGCGCCCGGTGCGCATGATCGTCGCATATCCGCCCGGCGGCGGCACCGATATCGTCGGGCGCGTGATGGCGCAAAAGCTCACCGAGACGCTCGGCCATACCGTGGTGATAGACAACCGCGGCGGTGCGAGCGGCAACATCGGAAGCGAGCTCGCCGCGCGGGCGAACCCCGACGGCTACACGCTGCTCATGGGAAACGTCGCGCCGAACGCGATCAACGTCAGCCTCTTCAAAAAATTGCCGTACGACCCGGTCAAGGATTTCGCGCCGGTGAGCCTGGTGGCGATCACGCCGAACATCCTCGTAGTCAACCCGACGGTGCCGGTGAAAACGGTGAAGGACCTCGTCGCGCTCGCCAAAGCGAAGCCCGGCGTGCTCAACTTCCCGTCGGCAGGGGTCGGGAGCAGCTCCCATCTCGCAGGCGAGCTCCTCAAGATTCTCGCGAAAGTGGACATGGTGCACGTGCCCTACAAAGGCGGCGGGCCGGCCTTGGTCGACACGATCTCGGGCCAGATGCAGCTCATGTTCGCGACCATGCCCGCGGCGATGCCTCACGTGAAATCCGGCAAGGTGCGCCCGATCGCCGTGACGACAGAGAAGCGTTCGCAGACGATGCCCGAGCTGCCGACGATCGGGGAGAGCGTCAAAGGGTACGAGGCGTCCACGTGGTATGGTCTTCTCGCGCCCGCAGGCACGCCTGCCGCGATCGTGACTCGCCTGCATCAGGACACCGTCAAAATTCTCGCGATGCCCGACATGCGTGAGAAGCTCGGCGCGCAAGGCATCGAGCCGGTCGGCGGCACGCCTGCGGAATTCGGTGCATACATCAAGTCAGAGATCGCGAAGTGGGGACGCGTGATACGCGAGGCGGGGATCAAGGCCGAGTAGTTGAACGTCTCCCTCGCCCCAATAGGGGAGAGGGCCGGGGTGAGGGGAAAGGAGTTTCCGATGCCGAAAACCAAAGTAAAGACCATGAAGAAAGACGACCTTTTCGAAGAAGGCCTCAAGGTCCGCAAGAAAGTGCTGACCGCCGAGTACGTCGAGCGCCAGTTCGCGTCGGCGAGCGAGTTCACCAAGCCGATGCAGGAGATGGCGACTCGCGCGTGGGGGCTCGTATGGGCGCGTCCGGGGCTGCCGCACAAGACCCGCAGCATGCTCAACATCGCGTTCCTCATCGCGCTCGACAAGCCGGAGGAGCTCGAGCTTCACGTCGAGGCGGCGCTGCGCAACGGCGTCACCCAGGACGAGATCCTCGAAATCCTCATGCAGGCGGCGGTCTACTGCGGCTTTCCCGCGGCGCTCAGAGGCACGAGAATCGCGCGGCAGGCGCTCGAGCGATGGGACGGCGCGCAAAGCACGAAGCCCGCTTCCACGCGCTCGAAAGGACGCCGCTGATGCCGGTCGACGTGAAGCCGATAGGGCTCGCGATCGTCGGTTCGGGCCGCATCGGCACCCTTCGCGCGCGGCTCGCCGCGGCCCACCCGGCGGTGCGCTTCATCGCAGTGTCGGATCAGAACGACGGCGCGGCGCGCAAGCTCGCCTCCACCGTCGGGGCGCAGGTGCACAGCACGAGCAACGACGACATCATTTCGCATCCCGACGTGAACGCCGTGATCGTCTCGACGAGCGAAGGCGAGCACGTGGAGCCGATCGTCAAGGCGATCGAGAGGGGTAAGCGCGTGCTCGTCGAAAAGCCGCTCGCGCTGACCGTCGCCGATGCGGACCGCGTGCTCAGGGCGATCGAGAAAAGCGGGGCCGACGTGCGCGTCGGCTACAGCCGGCGCTACAAGGAGCGCTACCTGATCGCGAAAGAGCAGATCCTGCAAGGCCGCCTCGGCGATCCGGTCGGCGGGGCGGCGCGTGTTTTCAACTCGCGCTCGCAGGCGCTCGCGATGCTGCAGCGAAATCCGCACGCCACGCCGATCGTCGATGCGCTCACGTATTACGTCGACCTCATGAACTGGCTGCTCGGCGGCAAGCGTCTCGCCGAAGTGTACGCACGAGGCCAGATGGGGGTGCTGAAGCAGGCCGGACACGACGTCTCCGACGTGAGCTATGCGATCCTGACCTACGACGACGGCACCGTCGTGAATCTCGGCGTGAGCTATGCGCTTCCCGAGAAATATCCCGCGCTCGGACACGCCGCGCGAGTCGAGCTGCTCGGCACCGGGGGCGTGATGATCCTCGACGACGATCACACCGACCAGATCATGTACAGCGAGAAAGGCATCCCGCACGTCTACCTGCCGAATCACGACGTCAACATGGTTTTCCTGCAAAGCGGCACGCCGGGCGACTGGGCGCTCGGGGAGTTCTACGGCCCTATCGCCAGCGAGACTCGGGCGTGGCTCGATTACCTGTCGATGGGCCGCCCGTGCGTGCTCGCCACCCCCCACGAAGCGCGCGCGACGCTCGAAGCCACGCTTGCGATCGAGCACTCGGTGCAGACCGGGAGGCCGGTGACGTTGCCGCTCGCGCAGTGACGGCTCGCCGGGCTCGCATCGCCGCCCTGAACCACTACCAGGCACGCCGCTGGAGCGGAGGGGACTCTCGTCCCGACAGGGATAACTCTCCTTCCCCTTGAGCAGGAAGGCCGGGATCGGGCGGGTTTCTGCAGTTCGGCCCAAACGCCGCTAGTCGACGAACCGCTTGATGAGCGATGCATCCTTGCTATAAAGTCATTGCCATCGGGCTCACGCAGACGCCCGGTCGTCCCCAGGCATTTCGCCCAAGCTCTGCGTGGTCCCGGCTCGATGGGGCACAGGTTTACGCGGCGAAATGCGATCACTCCTCACACATGATCGAAGCATACCGACGAGGCCTGCGGCCTCTCGCGTGCTTTCTGACTCATGCGTGTGCGCAAGCGCGTCGCGCGACCTGTCCCCGCCGGCCGGTGAATGTTCGGGAGACTCGACATGAGATATCCGCTCACACCGATCTACTGCCGTCCGTGGACGCTCAATGGCCTTTCGCTGCAACTCATCGAAAGCCATTACGAAAACAACTACGGCGGTGCGCTCCGCCGCCTGAACGCGATCACCGCGCAGCTCGGGTCGCTCGATTTCGCGAGCGCTCCCGGTTACGTCGTCAACGGGCTCAAGCGCGAAGAGCTGATCGCGCTCAATTCCACCCTGCTCCACGAGCTTTATTTCGCGAGCCTCGGCGGCGACGGCAAGCCGACGAAAACACTCGCCGACGCGCTCGTGCGCGACTTCGGTTCGGTCGACCGCTGGCGCGACGAGTTCGTTGCGATGGCGAAAGGCCTCTCCGGCGGGTCGGGCTGGGTCGTCCTGATCTACGTGCCGCGCGACAGGCGCCTCATCAACCAGTACGCATCCGAGCACAGCCAAAGCATCGCGGGCGGCGTGCCGGTGCTCGCGCTCGACATGTACGAGCACGCGTACCACATCGACTTCGGCGCGAACGCGACGGCGTATATCGACGCTTTCATGCGCAATGTCGACTGGAAAGCGGTCGAAGGCCGCTTCGAAGACGCGTCTAAAGTCGAGCCGCCGCGCCCGCTGGTGCAGCCGGAGTTCGGCGATCTGCAGGGCGTGGGCGTCGAGGAGGTGTCCGCGATGCTTGAAGCGGGCAAGGCGGTGCAATTCATCGACGCGCGTCCGCGTCACTTCGTCTCGCGCACCCGGGACATCATCGAAGGAGCGGTCTGGCGCGATCCCGATCGCGTCCAGGAGTGGGCCGGTGAATTGTCGAAGACTGATCCGGTGGTCGTCTTCTGCGTCTACGGCTTTCACGTCGGGTGCAAGACCGCGATTGCGCTCAGGGACGCGGGACTCGACGCGAAATACATGAAAGGCGGCCACACGGCGTGGAGGGCGATCGGCGGCGCGGTGAAGCTGAACGCCTGAAAAGTCGGTGTGCAAAGCGCGCGGCTCGAGTCTCACGACGGCGCCGCGCGCATTGCGTTCGGACTCAGGCCATCCACCCGCTGAATAAACGATCGGGGGCCGCGTGTATCATCCTTGCCCATCGCTATTCACCCGAAAGCGACCGTAAGGATGGAGTCGAGGTCGATGACACACAAACCGGTAATCCTGGCGCTGTTCGGCTGCGCCCTCTTCAGCACCGCGGCCGCTGCCGCAGACACCAGAAGTTTTCCTGCCAAACCGATCCGCATGATCGTGCCTTTCGGCGCCGGCAGCATCTCCGACATCCTTGCGCGCACTCTCAGCGTCAGGATGGGCGACGCGATGGGCCAGCAGGTGATCGTCGACAACCGTCCCGGTGCGGGAGGGAACATCGGCGCGGAGATCGTCGCCAAAGCGCCGGCCGACGGCTACACGATTCTCCTCGGCGCCGCGAGCGTCATCTCGATCAATCAGCATCTGTTCAAGCAGATGCCTTTCAACCAGGCGACGGCTTTCGCGCCGATCACGCAGGTAACGAGCAACACCAATGTGCTCGTCGTGAGCCCGTCGCTTGCCGCGAAATCGGTTAAAGAGCTGATCGCCTACGGCAAGTCGAACCCCGGCAAGCTCACGTTCGCGTCGTCGGGCGCGGGCGGCTCGATTCATCTTTCAGGCGAGCTCTTCAAATCGATGTCCGGCATCGACATGGTACACGTCGTCTACAAGGCGAGCCCGCTCGCGCACATCGACATCATGACCGCGCAGGTCCAGCTCATGTTCGACGGTATGCCGACAGCGTTGCCGCAGGTGAAGGCCGGCAAGCTGCGCGCGCTGGCGGTGACCGCGGGCAAGCGCTCGGCGCTGATGCCCGAGCTGCCGACGATCAGCGAGGCCGCGCTGCCGGGATATGAAGCGATCGGCTGGTTCGGGCTCGCGGCGCCTGCGGCGACCACGCGGGACGTCGTGACTCGTCTCAATCGTGAAGCGGTCGCGGTCGTCAACGCCGCCGAGGTACGCGAGCGACTTCAGGCCATCGGCGCAGAGCCCGTCGGCAGCTCGCCGGAGCAGTTCGCGCAGTTTGCAAAAGCGGAATCGGCGAAGTGGGGCAGGATCATAAAGACGCTGGGGCTTACACTCGACTGACGCTTCGTTGACCGCTCAAATCGCGCTGGCTAGACTCGCAGGCTCTTCCCCTGCCCACCAAAAATAAGGGAGCGCCGCCATGGCCTCGAAGAAATCAGCGAGCGTCGCAACGAAAGCGAAGACCACGAAAGCCGCGCTGAAAGCCCCGAAGGTCTACGACACGCGAGACGCGCGCAATCGCAAGCTCACGCGCAAGGACGTAGAGAAAGCAGCCACGCGCTGCAAGAACTGGGGACGCTGGGGACCCGACGACGAGATCGGCACGCTCAATTTCACTTCTGCTGAAGACATCGCCGCCGCCGCGCAGCTGGTGAAGAAGGGAAAAGTCATCTCGCTTTCGCTCAACTACGACCAGCAGGGGCCGCAGGGCGGCAAGAGCAAGTATCCCGCGCTCGGGCGCTTCAATCCGATCCACCTGATGACGAGAACGGGCACCGACGCGTACTCCGGCGTGCTCGATCACCGCAAGATCCGCGGCACCGACGACATCATCATCATGCCGCTCCAGTGCGGAACGCAGTGGGACGGTCTCGGCCACATCATGTACGAAGACACGATGTGGAACGGCTACGACTGCCGCACGGTTACGAGCGCCGGCGCGCAGAAAGCCGGCATCGAGAAAACCAAGGAGAAGATGATCGGCCGCGGCGTGCTGCTCGACGTGGCGCGAGCGATGGGCAAGAAATTCCTTCCGGACGGTTTCGCGATCACCAGCGAGATTCTCGATTACACCGCGCAGAAGCACGGCGTCGATGTGCGCCGCGGCGATTTCGTCCTGGTTCACACCGGCCACATCGAGCGCTGCCTCACGAGCAAGAGCTGGGACGGTTATTCGGGCGGAGACGCGCCCGGTCTGGCTTTCGAGACGGTCGACTGGATACACGGCAAGGAGATCGCGGGTCTCGCGACCGACACCTGGGGCGCCGAAGTGCGGCCGAACGAGACCGAGGACACCAACCAGCCGTGGCACTGGATCGCGATCCCGATCATGGGGCTCACGGTCGGCGAGATCTTCAACCTCACCGAGCTCGCGCGCGATTGCGCGGCGGACAAGGTGTACGAGTTCATGTTCGTCGCGCCCGCGCTGCCGATCACCGGCGCGGTGGGCTCGCCGGTCAATCCGCTGGCGGTCAAATAGTTGGCCGCCCCGTTGGCCTTCGCCCCGGCCCTCCCCCTGTGCGTGGGGAGAGGGAGGCAATCTCCGGCACCTTCGCTCGAAATCGATGAGATTCAACTTCCCTCTCCCTTTGAAAGGGAGAGGGCTAGGGTGAGGGTAGCGGCAGTTGTCGCCGCAGCGGCGTTCAGCGTCCTCGCCTGTCTTCCCGCACTCGCACAGAAATACCCGACCAAACCAGTGCGCATCGTGGTGCCGTACGCCGCGGGAGGTCCGCTCGACGACGTCGCGCGCTTTCTCGGCCAGAAGCTCAACGCGCGCTGGAGCCAGCCGGTGCTGGTCGACACGCGCGGGGGCAGCGGCGGCGCGGTGGGCGCCGAGCTCGTCGCCAAGTCCGCACCGGACGGTTACACCCTGCTCCTCGGCAACGGCGGCCCGCTGACCGTCTACCCGCATCTTCGCAAGAAGCCGCTGTATGACTCCGAGCGCAGCTTCGAGGCGGTGACGTGGCTGGTGACTTCGCCCATGGTCCTGCTCGTCCATCCGTCGACGCCGATCAGGTCGGTGCGCGACCTCGTGCGGATCGCGAAGTCGCGCCCGAACGGGCTCACCTACGGGAGCGCGGGTGTGGGCAACCTGCAGCACCTGAGCATGGAGCTCCTGCAGTCGGTCGCCGGCATCAGGATGGTCCACGTGCCTTACAAAGGCGCCGCGCCGGCTTTCGTCGACCTCCTGAGCGGGCAGGTCGATCTCATGTTCGCGAACATCGTCGGCGCGCTGCCGCAAGTGAAAGCGGGCCGCATGCGGGCGATCGCGGTATCGAGCGCGAGGCCTTCCGCCGCAGTGCCGGGCGTGCCGTCAGTCGCGAGCGTCTACCCCGAGTTCGACATGACCGCGTGGATGGGCATCTTCGCGCCCGCGGGCACTCCGCGAGAGGTCATCGCAGCGATCAACCGCGATTTCGTGTGGGCGCTGACGTTGCCCGAATCCCGGCAGCGCCTGAGCGAGCAGGGCGCTGAAGTCGTCGCGGAAGGTCCGGCGGAGCTCACGGCGTTCCTGAAGAGAGAAAGCGCGCTGTTCGCGAAGATCATCAGGGACGCGCGTATCCCCCAGGAGTGAGGGGTCAGACCCCGGTTGTGATTGATTGGGGTCTGACCCCGGTTTGTAGGGGTCAGACCCCGGTTTCCACGGTGGGGGTCTGACCCCGGTTTGAACCCGTGCGGTGCCCCCCACTGTCATTGCGAGGAGCGCCGCGACGAAGCAATCCCGAAGCGTTCGAATGCGCTTCACTTATCGACAAAACAAAGAAAGATCATGCCGGTCAAAAATCCCCAGGACGCCGCACGCGTCGTAAAACAGCTCGTCTCCTACATCACCGCCGCACCGAAGCGGCGCCTGCCGCCGCGAGTCACCGAGCGTGCGAAACACCATCTGCTCGATACGCTGTCTGCGATGCTTTCCGGGTCGCGCCTGCTCCCGGGGCAGCGTGCGATTCAGTACGCGCGTGACCAGGGCGGCAACGCCGAAGCGTGCGTGATCGGCAGCGACCTCCTCACGTCCGCCACGACGGCTGCGCTCGCCAACGGCATGCACGGGCATGCGGACGAGACCGACGACACTTATTACCTCGCGCTCGTGCATCCGGGCTGCAGCATCGTGCCTGCGGCGTTCGCGATGGCGGAGCGAACGAAGAGCGGCGGTGAAGCGCTGCTCAAGGCGATCGTGGTCGGTTACGACGTGTGCGCGAGGCTGTCACAGGCGCTCGGGATAGAAAAGTTCAGGAGCTACGGGCACTCGTCGCACAGCTTCGGCGGCATGCTCGGTTCGGGCGTCGCAGCGGGTGCGCTCGCCGGCCTCGATGCGGCAGGCGTGCGCAACGTGCTCTCGTATACGGCCCAGCAGCTGTCGGGACTTTCGTGCTGGGCGCGCGACGTCGAGCACGTGCAGAAAGCGTTTCACTTCGGCGGCATGCCCGCACGCAACGGGGTGACCGCGGCAATCATGGCGCAGACCGGTTTCACCGGTGTCGACGACACGCTCGAAGGCGAGCGCGGATTCTTCGACGCTTTCCGCGATTTCATCGAGCCTGCGAAGCTCGTCGCGGACTTGGGCCGCGTGTACGAAATCGAGAACACCTCGATCAAGCGCTGGGCGGTCGGTTACCCGATCCAGGCGCCGCTCGACGCGGTGTCGAACCTGATCGAGCGCCACGGCGTCACGGGCGAGAACGTCGAGCGCGTGGTCATCACCATCGACGAGCAGGGCGCGCGCACCGTCAACCAGCGCAAGATGGCGAGCATCAACATCCAGCACCTCGTGGCGATCATGCTGCTCGACGGCGAGATCACGTTCGCTTCGGCGCATGACGAAAAGCGTGTCGACGATCCCGAGGTGCTCAGGATGCGAAAGCGCATCGCGCTCGAAGGCAGCGCCGCCCTCGGCCGCGCGAAGACGACGCAGGCGATCGTCGAGATCGCCACGCGCGACGGCAAGCGGCTGCGCCATCACACCAAAGCCGTGCTCGGCACTGCCGCGAACCCGATGAGCCGCGAGCAGGTGGCCGCCAAAAGCCGGGATCTGCTGGTGCCGGTGATCGGCGCGCGGCGCGCGGAAAATCTGATAAAAGCGGTGTGGGAGATCGAGCAGGTGAAGGATGTGCGCAAGCTCAGGCGGCTGTTGATGGTTTGAGGAGGAGGCGGCGGGTTGGCCTTGAAGCAAACCGGGGTCTGACCCCAATGAAGCCGGGGTCAGACCCCGAGCGAAACCCAGCCGCATCCCGACCTTCCCCCGTGAGAGGGAAGGAGAGTTTGGCAGGCGCGTCGCGCCTGTAGTCCCCTCCCCTTCAGGGGGAGGGTTAGGGTGGGGGTGGTTTCAAACACATTAAAAATAAGGAGGAGTGATTCAATGCAGCTGAAGTTTTATGTCGCCGCATTTGCCGTCGCGTTGAGCACGATCGCTCGCGCGCAAGTGCCCTATCCCACCAAGCCCGTGCGCCTCATCGTGCCGCAGTCGCCGGGCGCGTCGACCGACCTCACCGCGAGGCTCATCGCGCAGAAGCTGAGCGCGGCATTCGGCCAGCCGGTCGTGGTCGACAACCGCCCGGGCGCGGGGAGCATCATCGGCACCGACCTCGTCGCGAAAGCGGCGCCGGACGGTTACACGCTGCTCGTGGTCGCATCGTCGATCACGCTCAACCCGTCGCTGCACAGGAATCTCCCTTTTGACGTGCTGCGCGATCTCGCGCCGATCACCCAGCTCTCCGCCTTTCCGAACCTGCTGACGGTTCATCCCGCGCTGCCGGTGAAAACGGTGAAAGACCTCATCGCGCTCGCGAAGGCGAAGCCGGGCTCGCTCAACTACGGCTCGAGCGGGTCGGCGACCGGCACTCATCTCTCAGCCGAGCTGTTCAAATACATGACCGGGATCGACATGGTGCACGTGCCGTATAAAGGCGGCGGCCCTGCGGTGCAGGCGCTGCTCGGCGGCCAGGTGCAGCTCAACTTCGCGACCATCGTATCGGTGCTGCCGCATGTGCGTTCAGGCAAGCTGCGCGCAATCGCGGTGACCACGGCGAAGCGCTCGCCGAGCATGCCCGAGATCCCGACCATCGCGGAATCGGGCGTCCCCGGTTATGATCATGGCCCCTGGAACGGCTTCCTCGCTCCCGCCAGGACCCCGCGTGCGGTGATCGCGAGGCTCAACGAAGAAACGGCGCGGATCCTCCATCTGCCCGAGACCAAAGCGGTGTTCACCAACGAAGGCGCCGAGCCCGTCGGCAACAAGCCGGAGGAATTCGGCGCGATCATCAAGGCCGAGACGGCGAAGTGGGGGAAGGTGATTCAATCGGCGGGAATAAAAGCTGATTAAAGGTTCGGTGAACGGGTGAACGAGTGAACGGGTGAACGAGTAGAACCCCCACGCCCCGGGCGGCGGTTGCGCACCCGTTCACCTGTTCACCCGTTTACCCGTTCACGCATCTAAGGAAAAAAAATGAACATCGATCTCCACAACCACGTCGTCCCGCCCACCGTGATCGACGCGCTCTCGAAGAATCCCACGCGCTACGGGATGAGCATCGAGGAAAAAGACGGCAAGCGCTATTTCAACAGCCACGGCCGTCCGGCCGAGCTCCAGCCGGTGTTCTACGACGCCGATGCGAAAGTCGAGTGGATGGACCGGAACAAGATCGACATCGCCGCGATCTGCGTCGGCCCGCCGATCTATTTCTACTGGTTGAGCCCCGAGATCGGGCTCGAAGCCGCCAAGCTCGCCAACGACGGCATCGCGCAGATGGTGGAGAAGCGTCCCGACCGCCTGCGCGGCATGGCGCATCTGCCGATGCAGGACCCCGACGCCGCGATCGCCGAGCTCGAGCGCGTCGTCAAGGAATACAAGTTCAAGGGCGTTGAAGTCGGCACGTCGATCGAAGGCGTCGAGCTCGCCAACCCGCGGTTCCGCAAAGTCCTGAAGACGATCGAGCAGCTCGGCTGTTTCCTGTTCACGCATCCTTACCAGTGCCTCGCCGAAGGCGGCATGGACGAGTACTACCTCAAGAACTTCGTCGGCTTTCCGCTCGACACCACGTTGATGGTCGCGCACCTCATGTACAGCGGCGCCCTCGACGAGCTCAAGGATCTCAAGATCCTGCTGCCGCACGGTGGAGGCTACGTGCCTTACCAGATCGGGCGCTTCATCCACGGCTTCAACGTTCGCCCCGAGCCGAAGATGAAGACGCAGACTTCACCCGCCGACCTGCTGCGGCGCTTCTATTTCGATGCGCTCACGCACGATGCCCAGGCTGCCCGCCATCTCATCAACCGCGTCGGCGCCGACCGCGTGGTGATCGGCAGCGACCATCCTTTCGACATGGGCCCCCCCGACCTGATGGGCGGCATCGACGCGATTCCCGATCTCTCCGCGAGCGAGCGGGAGTATGTATGCAGCCTGACGGCGTTATCGCTGCTCGGCGAAGACTGAGTTTTTGATTTACTCGTTTACCTGTTCACCCGTTCACCCGTTCACGGAAATTAAAAATGACCCACACCGAACGTCGCAACCGCCTGCGCAAGCTGATCGCCGGCAACGAATGTCTTTCACCGGCGAGCGTCTACGACGCGCTGTCCGCGCGAGTCGCCAAAAGCGTCGGCTATGAGATCGGCATGCTCGCAGGCTCGGTCGCGTCCAACACCACGCTCGGTGCGCCCGACCTGATCGTGCTCACGATGACCGAGTTCGCCGACCAGATCCGCCGCATCACCCGCGCGTCCGACTTGAGCCTCATCGTCGATGCCGATCACGGTTACGGCAATGCGCTGAACGTCATGCGCACCGTGGAAGAATGCGAGCACTCGGGCGTGTCTGCCATGAGCATCGAGGACACGGTCCTGCCGACGCGTTTCGGCAACACCGGGGGAGAGGAGCTCATCTCGATACCCGAAGGCGTCGGCAAGATGAAAGCCGCGCTCTCCGCGCGCAGCGATCCTTCGCTCGTCATCGCCGGGCGCACCTCGGCGCTGAAAGTCGAAGGTCTCGAAGGCACGCTGGCGCGCGCGAAAGCGTACGCCGGGGCGGGCGTCGACGCGATTTTCCTAGTGGGTGTCGAAACCGTGGAGCAGGTGAAAGCGGTGCACGACGCGACGAAGCTTCCGGTCATCGTCGGCTCGGCGCCGGCGTCGATCAAGCGCGAAGACTTCGCCGCCGCGGGTGCGCGTGTTCTGCTGCAAGGCCACCAGCCGGTCGCGGCCGCGGTCAAAGCGC
>JAQGNC010000575.1 GCA_028292065.1 Betaproteobacteria bacterium | reverse complement strand
TCTGTCCCCTGGGGTCTGACCCCGGCCTTTTGGGGTCAGACCCCGGTTTCAATCCGACTCCAGCGTCTGCAAAACCCTCAGCTTCCCCTGCTGCACGTGCTGCTCCGATAACCGCCGCGCCTGCGCCCCGTCGCCGCTGACGATCGCATCGAACAGCGCTCGATGCTCGGCGTTGGACTTCACCATGTTCGGCGCGAAATCGAAGTAGCGCCGCTGGAAACGGTGCAGGTCTTTCGCGAGCTCGGCATAAACCTCGACCGCCCGCTGGTTGTTCGAGAACGCGAGGATCGCGTCGTGATATTCGGCGTTGAGCCGGTAATAGCGCGCGCCGTCGTCCGACTTCGCCGCCTTGTCCATCTGGTCGAGCAGCCCGCCGAGCGTTTTCCTGCGCTCGGCATTCAGGAGCTCGGCCGCACGTTCCGCCGCGTAACCGACGAGGAGCGCGCGGATATCGAAGATGTCGAGCATCTCCTTCACCGAGAGCTCGCGCACGAACATGCCCCGGTTCGCGATTCTGGTGAGCCAGCCGCGGCCTTCGAGACTGCGCATCGCTTCGCGCACCGGCGCGCGCGACACACCGAGCCGCTCGGCGAGCGCGAGCTCGTTCAGGCGCTCGCCCGGCTGCACGCGGCCCGCGGTGATCAGCTTCTCGATGTGGTCGGTCACCCGCACCGAGAGCTGCGCCGATTCGGCAGGTGCGCGACGCTTCGGTGCTTTCGTTTTGGCGTTCATCGTAATGGTCGGCAATTGGATACGAATTGTCGACAATCGTCAACGAGGACTTGCCGCCGCTATCGAGGCGGCGCAAGCAGATTCCGGAGACTGCGAGGGTATTGAAGCTTCGATCGGCGGCAGCCCGGGTGCCGCTGTCATTGCGAGGAACAATGTGACGAAGCAATCCCGAGACGCTCGCGGGGTTTTCACCGGGTACGGTCTGTCCCCGGTTTCAGCTCTCGTGCGCCACGAGATTGCTTCGTTCGCCTTGCAGGCTCCTCGCAATGACAGCCTTGAGCTAGACGACTTTCGACTCCCGCAGCTTCGCGATTCTGTCGTTATCCATCCCCAGCACGTCGCGAAGAATTTCTTCCGTGTGCTGCCCCAATGTCGGCGGCGGCATCTTGTGCTCGATCGGGGTCGCGGAAAAACGCATCGGGCTCGCGACGAGCGGCACGGTGCCCGCGGTCGGGTGCGGCAGGTCGATGCGCATGCCTCGCGCGATCACCTGCGGCTCTTCGAAAACCTGCTTGATGTTGTTGATCGGGCCGTTCGCGACGCCGGCCTCGTCGAGCGCGGTCACCCACTCGCGAGTCGTGCGCTTCTTGAAAACCGCCGCGAGCAGCTCGGTGATCTCGGCTCGATTCTCGACGCGCTTCGCGTTCTTCGAAAAGCGCGGATCGCTCGCGAGCGCCTGGCATCCCGCCACCTCGCAGAACTTGTTGAACAGATTGTCGTTGCCGCACGCGAGGATGATGGCGCCGTCGGCCGTGTTGAAGGTCTGGTAAGGAACGATGTTCGGGTGTGCGTTGCCGAGCCGCCCCGGCACTTCGCCGGTCGCGAGATAGTTCATCGCCTGGTTCGCGAGGAAAGCGACTTGCGTGTCGAGGAGGGCCAAGTCGATGTGCTGGCCGACACCGGTCTCGGCGCGATGGGCGATCGCCGCGCACACCGCGATGCTCGCGTACATGCCGGTCATCATGTCGACGATCGGCACCCCGACGCGCTGCGGCCCGCCGCCCGGAAGGTCGTCGCGCTCGCCGGTGATGCTCATGAGCCCGCCCATGCCCTGCGCCATGAAGTCGTAGCCGGGACGGTCGCGATACGGCCCGGTCTGGCCGAATCCGGTCACCGAGCAGTAGATGATGCGCGGGTTGACCTTCTTCAGGTCTTCATAGCCGAGGTTGTAGCGCGCGAGATCGCCGAACTTGTAGTTCTCGAGCAGCACGTCGCAGCGCGCGGCGAGATCGCGAACGATCTGCTGCGCCTCGGGCTTCGACAGATCGAGCGTGATCGATTTCTTGCCGCGGTTCGCCGCGGCGAAGTACGCAGACTCCGCGGTGTCGTTGCCGTTCGCGTCCTTGAGAAAAGGCGGCGCGAACGCACGCGAGTCGTCGCCTTTGCCGGGCCGCTCGACCTTGATGACTTCGGCGCCGAGATCGGCGAGGTTCTGCCCGGTCCACGGCGCGGCGAGCACGCGCGAAAGATCGAGCACACGGATATGGGAAAGTGGTCCTGGCATGTCCTGGTCCTTGAAATGCGTGAACGGGTGAACGGGTGAACGAGTGAACGGCAACGTCAACGGCGCCGACCTTGCCCACTCACCCGTTCACCCGTTCACTTGTTCACGCCGTTAGCGGCCCCTGAACTTGGGCCGCGTTTTAGAGAGGAACGCATCGTAGCCGATGCGATAGTCCTCGGTCGCGAAATACGCGAAATTTTCCTGCCGCTCGGCTTCGGTCAGCGGCGCGGGTTTCGGCGTCAGCCGCCGGATGAACTGCTTGTGCCAGCGCGCGACGAGCGGAGCGCCTTCCGTGGTGCGCCGCGCGCTCGCCTTGATCTCGTCTTCGAGGTCCGAGTCAGGCACGACCCGAGTGAGCAACCCTTTCGCGAACGCTTCTTCGGCGTTCCACACGCGCCCTTCGATGAGGATCTCGAGCGCCACCGCGCGCCCGACGAGCGGCAGGATCGCTTCGAGCTCGGTATAAGCGATTGCGAAGCCGAGCCGGTTGATCGGCACGCCGAAGCGGCCGGACGCGCCCGAGATGCGCAGGTCGCACTGCGACGCGATCTCCAGACCGCCGCCGACGCACGGCCCGTGGATCATCGCGATCGTCGGATGCCGGCACTCGGCGACCGCTTTCAACGCGCCATACACGTACTCGTCGTGATAGCGCCTGCCCTGCTCGAACGTGTTGCGCGCGGTTGCAAACTCGGCGATGTCCGCGCCTGCCGCGAAAGCGTCGCTGCCGCTGCCTCGCAGCACGACGCAGCGCAGCGTGTCATCGGCTGAAGCCGCGTCGACTTCGCGCGCCAGCGCCTGCCACATCGACACCGTCAGCGCGTTGAGCTTGCCGGGATTGTGCAGGGCGACCGTGGCGACCGCGCCTTCGCGGGAGACGATGATTTCAGGCATTGGAGCTCGATGACGAAGCGTATGAAAAACAAACCAAAAGCAGGAAAGAAGGACGCCAAGGTGAAGGACAAGGACGCAAGGAAGGATTTCGGTGCAATCGACGAATCGTTACGAATCTACTCCTGTGCCTGTTCTCACTTGGCGTCCCTGGTTTTTCCTTTGCGTCCCTTCTTTCCTGCTTTAAGTATTTTAATGCAGCGCCACCATCGCCATGATCGCGGCGACCCCTGCGCCGACTCCGACCAGGAGGTTGCGGCGGCTGAGGTAATACGCCGCGACGGCCAGCGCGCACGCGACCAGGCGCTCGGCGAGTGCGGTCTGCGCGAGCATCCCGCCGGGCACGATGACGATGCGTGAGATGAGGCCCGCGACCATGGCGTACGCCACGCACGCGACCCAGTTGAAAAGCTCGCTGTTGACCTTGATGCGGCCGGACAGGAGCACGCCGAGGCCGCGCCACAGATAGGTCCCGAGCGCGGCTGCGATGACGAGCAGCCACAGCTCAAGCACGGCGCCGCCTGATGATCCGCTGGAGCCCGTAGCCCGCGGTGCCGCCGATCAGCCCCGCGAGGAGCACGCTCCACTGTGGATTGGCGTAATACAGCAGCGGCCCGGCGATCGCACCGCACGCGAGTGCGCACACCGCGAGCACGGTGCGCGCATCGGCGATCAGCAGCACGACGAAGTAGACCGGGTTCAGGAACACGAAACCGAGTCGCATGAGTGGGGAGAACGAGCCCGCGAGCAAGTAACCCGCGGCGGTCGCGGCGATGCCGACCGTCCAGCACGTCAATGAGAATCCGATGAAGTACGCGAGACGCGATTCGCGCGGCATGTCGGCGCAGCGCCGCATCGTCCACGCCCAACTCGTCATCGCCAGCAGCTGGGCGGCGGTGTACAGGGTCGTGCGCGAGTCTCCCGGCGCGCGGATGACCGGCATCAGGGAAACCGCCATCGGCAGGAAACGCGCGGCGGTCAGGGTCACCGCGAGCACGGTCAATGCGCCGGGCGCGCCCGACATGTGCATTTCGATGAGCACGATCTGGCCCGGCAGCGCCCAGATGCCCGCGGTGCACGCGAGCGCCATCATGAGGCTCAGTCCGGACTCGAGAGCGAGCGCGCCGAAACCCATCATTCCCGCGGCGAGTACCGCGCCGGGCACGCCGAGCGCATCGCGCATGCCGAGGCGGCGCGCAGCGGCGGGCGTCATCGGCGACAGGTAAACAGCATCGACCACGAAGGACACGAAGGGGCTCGATGGAAAACGATTCTATAGCGAGGTCACTGCATCGTCGGGCTTTTCTATCAGAGCGCCATCGACGCGGTCGATCGCGCACTGAGCCGATCGTGGACTCGGCGGCGCCTATCGAAGGGCGCACTGCGCCGCAGTTCAAGGGTGAACGGCGTGTTCCCGCTTCGACAAGCCTGTCCTGAGCCTTGTCGAAGGGCTCAGCACGAACGGCGGTTATGCCCTTCACACACCCGTTCGCCCTGAGCCTGTCGAAGGGCGCACTGCGGCGCAATCGGAGGGTGAACGGCGTGTTCCCGCTTCGACAAGCCTGTCCTGAGCCTTGTCGAAGGGCTCGGCACGAACGGCCGTTAACTCTTCCGGCAATGTGTGACTCCGGGAACATTGACACACGCAGGGCCGGGCGCTACGGTCCAGTCACAAGATCAATGCCGGCGGCACGACCCGCACGGCTACCCAGCGTCGAATCCACTGGAGGAGTGTTCATGAATCGCGTGCTGTCCGCTGTCGTCCTTGCCCTTCTTTCGACCGGAGCGCTCGCGCAGGAGGCTTACCCCTCGCGCGCAATCCAGATCATCGTCCCGAATCCGCCCGGCGGCATGAACCAGATCACCGCGCAGCCGATGTCGGCGATCATCGAGAGGCTCACCAAGCAGCCCGCGCCGGTGATTAACAAGCCGGGCGCGACCGCGGCGGTCGGCACCGCGTACGTCGCGGGCCAGAAGCCCGACGGCTACAACATCCTCGTCACCACGCCGAACATCTATCTCGTCGTCGAGAAGAACAAGGCGCAGCACGTCGAGTCGCCGTACAAGCTCGAGCAGATCCAGCCGCTCGCGTTGACCAGCGCCGACCCGCTGATCCTTTCGGTGCAGACCGAAAGCCCGTGGAAAACGGTGAAGGACTTCATCGCCGAAGCCAAGGCGAAGGACGGGCAGCTCGCGTTCTCGAGCTCGGGGCCTTTCGCGGTGACCCACGTGCCTTTCGCGCAGTTCATGGACGTCGCGGGGCTGAAGATGCGCCACGTGCCGACCACCGGCGGCGGACCCGCGGTCACTCAGCTGCTCGGCGGCCACGTCCAGGCGACCGCGCAGGGTCTCGCCGCAGTCGCGCCTCACATCAAGGGCGGCAAGCTGCGCCCGCTCGCGAGCTGGGGCGGCAAGCGCCACTCGAGCCTGCCGGACGTCGCGACCTTCAGGGAGATGGGCTACGACCTCGAAGCGTATCTGTGGGTCGGCCTCTTCACCACCGCGGGCGTTTCCGAGCCGACAATGAAATCGATGCGCGACCTGATCCGCCGCACCATGACCGATCCGCTCTACAAGCAGGCGATGGAGAAATCGAACGTCGAAGTCGATTACCGCGACACCCCGGAGTTCGTGAAATTCTTCCAGACCGACCACAAGCGCCTCGCGCCTGCCGTCGAGAAGCTGGCGAAGGAGGAGAAACGCCCGTGAGGCGAAGCCGAACATAGATGGGGTCAGACCCCGGCTTCTTGGGGTCTGACCCCGGTGTGATCCTGTGGTCGGGGTCAGACCCCGATGTGATCCAAGGCACAAAACAAATGAACATCAAACGCATCAAACCCATCGCCATCAGCCTGCCGATGGCCAAACCCATCAAAATGGCCGGCGTCGAGCTGCGCACCGCGGACAATGTGCTGGTGCGTCTCGAGACCGATAAAGGCATCGTCGGCTGGGGCGAAGCGGCGTCGGCGCCGAGCATGACCGGCGAGACCGTCGAAAGCATGATGGCCGCGATCCGCTATCTGGTGCCGACCCTCGAAGGCGCGCCGCTAGCCGATATCGCGGGTGTCTCCGATCGCATGGACCGCGCCCTCTACGGCAACTACGCAGCGAAGTCCGCGATCGAAATCGCGCTGCACGACGCGCTCGGTAAAGCGACCGATAAGCCGGTCTACGAACTCCTCGGCGGCAAACGCCGCGATCGCATCGCGATGCTGCGCATGATCGCCGCGAGCGATCCTGCCGCCGACATCAAAGAGGCGCGCCGGTGCAAATCGGAAGGCTACGTCGCATTCAAGGTGAAAGTCGGCACCGGCGATCCGCTTCACGACGCGCAGCGCACGCGCCAGGTGTGCGAAGCGCTCGGCCGCGACGTGCTCGTCTGCGCCGATGCGAACCAGGGCTGGTCGGTCGACGAAGCGATTTCCTACGTGCGCGGCCTCGAAGGCTCGGGGCTCGCCTTCTTCGAGCAGCCCGTCATGGGCCACGACCTCGCCGGAATGGCGCGAGTCGCCGCGGCGAGCAGCATCGCGATCGGCTTCGACGAAGGCCTGCACCACCTCGACGACGTGCGCCGCCATCACGAAGCGCGCGCGGGGAAAGGCGCGAGCCTGAAGACGATCAAGCTCGGCGGCATAAAGCCGGTGCTCGAAGCGGCGAAGCTGTGCCAGACCTTCGGGATGAAAGTGAATCTCGCGGGCAAGATGTCCGAATCGTGGATCGCCACCGCGGCGGTGCTGCATCTCGCGGCCGCGGTGCCGTCGCTCGACTGGGGAGTCAGCCTGACCAGCCCCTATCTGTCCGAAGACATCCTCGCCAGGCCGCTGGAGTTTTCGGGCGGCCACGCGCAGGTGCCGTCGGGAGCGGGGCTCGGGATCGAAGTCGACGAAGCGCGCGTGCGGCGGTTTGCTATCGCAACGTGACGCGGCGCTTCACTGGCGCATCGATCCTTTTCAGGAGCGAACATGGGAACCTTCACCAGCTGCGGCTCGCTCGGGACGAGCACGAATAATCCGTATATCGACGACGGGACGAGCGCGCTTTGTGCGACCGCGATACCCGGTTCGCTCGGGCTTGCTGAGAAGTCGATGCTCCGGGACATCCACCTCACCGAAGAGGAGCGGCTGCTCGCCGCGGGCGTATTCGGTGAAAGCTCCACCGCAAACGTCTTCGAAGAGATGGCTGCGATAGGCGCGGTACTGGTGCGGCAGGCGGAAGCGCGCAGCACGACACTGCTGCAATTCCTCAAGAGCAAAGACATCGGACGCTTCTCGCTTGTTTTCGTCGACGGCAGCGCACGCTTCAACGCGCTGAAAAACGCCACCGAGGAAGCCGTCGCGGCGAGCTCCGGCATGAATAGCGCGGTTCTTGCTGCGCGCCACGCCGTGACGAAGCAGCTCGACTACTCGAATGGCGCCTACTTCTGGGATGGTCTCGACCTGAAGACGAATTTGTCCGCTCACCCCAAGGCCCTCAAAGGAATACGGTTCAGCGACCCCGCGCACGATATCTTCAAAATCGGCGACAAAAAGATCACCGAAGTCGTCGAGTACTGGTACGACAAGAAAGGTAACAAGACGAAAGAGCGCGGCCGCTACTCGTATACGTTCGAGTCGACGGCGGCGTTCGGCTCGACGGTTTTCTGGCGCTTCACACCGGAATACCTCAAAGCGACCGGGGGCAAGGAATATCTCGGTTGAAGGCCGTTCTCGGCCTCCTTTGGCTTTTCGCGTCGGCCGCGGCCGCCGATCCGCTTTCGCTGGAGCCGGTCCAGTCGTGGGTCGACTCGTTCAAGCGCGGCGCCGCAATTCCGGTCGAGGGCCGCTTCCATCCTGTTCAAAGCGAGAGCGACCCCGAGCCGCGCTACTACGCGTTCGAGCCTGAGCGCGCGCGCGAACCCGCCGCCCTGCGTTATCGCATGGCGCCTGCGCCGCAGTTCGAATTGGGCCGCCGCAAGTATCCCGTCGAGGCGATGGCCTCGGCATGGGGTTTCGCAGTCGGTGCGCAGGCGTGGGATTGGGACGGGATCCGGGTGTATCGGCTGGCGCTGCGAAAGCGCCGCTATACGTGTCTCGAAGGGTCTTTTGCCGGCCTCGGCCAGAGCGGCAGCATGGCGCTCGAAGCCGCGGTGCTCGTGCTCGAAGACGGTCGCGCGCCCGAGCGCCTCTACTTCGCAGGCTTCGGCGCGACGTGCCGTATGGTCGGTGACGTCACCGGCGACGGGCGCCTGGGATTCGTGCACCTGCAGCGCTACGACGGTGGCGAGAGCGCCCGCGCGAGCGTGAACGTCGTCGACGGACGAGGCCGGGTGCAGACCGTGCGCGCGTACACGCTGACCGGCGTCCACTCCGACAACGCCTACAGCATCCGTGTGGAGCCTGCGCCCGCGAGCGAGAGACCCGCTCGCGTGCGGCGGTTCGCGCGCTGAGCTCAGGGCCTCGCTAACGTCGTCAATGACAGTTGTCTAGGTCAGCCGCTCAGCGAGCTCCGCGAAATCGGCCACGACCAGGTCGGGCTGATAAGGCCAGTCGCCGAAAGGGCGCTTGCGCCGATCGACGAAGCACGTCCTCATGCCGTAGGCCTTGGCGCCGACACAATCGAAAGCGTGGTTCGCGACGAACAGTATCGCGTCGGGCGCGCAGCCGAGGGTTTCGGCGGCGTGCCGGTAAGTCGCGACGTGAGGCTTGAACGAACCGGCTTCCGCGACCGAGATCACGCGGTCGAACTCGACGCCGATGTGCGGCATCGCCGCGGCCAGCATGTCGGGGTCGCCGTTGGACAGGATCGTGAGCTGGTAGCGCGTCTTCAGCTTCTTCAGCGCTTCGACCACGTCGGGGAAAGGCTTGAGCCTTTCGATCTCGGCGACCAGTGTTTTCACCTCGTCGGGCGTGTGCTCGATGCCGGCGCGCTCGAGCGTGTACGACACCGCCCGATGGCCGATCTCCCGATACGGCGTGTGATCCCGATGCAGCAGCGCGTCGATCATCGAGTTCTCGAAATGGGTGCGCCGCCACCACGTCACCAGCGCGTCGGGCCGGCCGGTCCAGCCTTTGCGCTTCAGGTACGGCGTCACCGCCGCGGTGAGACCGCCCTGCATGTCCACGACCGTGCCATACAGGTCGAACATCAGGGTGTGTACTTCGCCTTCGAAAGGATCTGCGGTGCTCATAAAGTCGCCTTACGGTTACCGTTTATAAATCCTACAGCTTGATTTTCGGATCGAGCCAGTCCCTCAGGCTGTCGCCGAATAGATTGAAAGCGAAGACGGCGAGACTGATGGCGATGCCGGGGAAGACGATCATCCACGGCGCCTGCTGGTAGAAGTCCGCGGCGGCGCCGGAGAGCATGAGTCCCCATGAAGCGGTCGGCTCGGTCACGCCGAGGCCGAGGAACGAGAGCGACGCTTCGGCGAGGATGGCCTGCGCGACGAAAGCGGTGATCATGATGAGATACGGCGCCACCACGTTGGGCACCATGTGCCGGAAGATGATGCGCGTGTTCGAGTAGCCTGCGGTGCGCGCGGCGTCGATATACGGAAGCTCGCGGATGGCGAGCGCCGAGGCGCGCACCACTCGCGCGACTTTCGGGATCATCGGCAGGCCGATCGCGACGACGAGGTTCACGTCGATCCCGAGGATGATGTTCTTGCCGAGCACCGCGACCACCGTGATCGCGAGCACGATGATCGGAAACGACAGCAGCACGTCCATGATGCGCTGGATGACGAGATCGATCTTGCCGCC
>JAQGNC010000678.1 GCA_028292065.1 Betaproteobacteria bacterium | reverse complement strand
CGCATCTTCGAGCCGTTCTTCACCACCAAGGAAGTCGGCCGGGGTACGGGTCTCGGCCTGTCGCTGGTTGACGCGATCGTGGCCGACCTGGCTGGCGCGATCGACGTGACGAGCGTGCTCGAGCGGGGCAGCACGTTCGCGATCTACCTGCCGCTCGTCGAGACGCCGCTCGATGTCGCAGCCTGAGTCCGAGCATTCGCCACCGGTTCGATGAACTGACGAAGCCGCTGCGGTCGGGTGAGAAACGCGAGGTCACCTCTAAGTACGTGTTCATCATCCGACCACCTCGAAGGGCGCCGCGCGCTCGAAATCGCCCGGCGTGAGGTTTCTGTCGTCCACCACGGCGGCCGGACTGACCTGCACCCGGACCGGCCGGATCGGGTGTCCGACCCGCGCAAACGCGTGTGCCAGCAGGCTGCAGCAAATGAACCGGGTGGCGCTGTTCGCCATGTCGCCCGGCGACGTACATTGCTAGATGCGACCAGGTTGAGCGTGTAACGAGCCTGACCAGCGCCGCGACACGCGTATTGCTGTCGCTGAGAAGAACATCACCGCGATCGAGTATTGCGGCCAGTGATCGCAGCTCTGCGATTGTTGCAGCGCTGGCGCGTCCGACCGGCTGGGCGAGGTAAAGCGCCAACGCGCCAATCACGCGGGCACGCATTCGGGCAAGCAGCGTCAGCGCCGGCGCGGCCGAGGGAAACTCCCTCATGATTCCCGCGACGTGGAAACGAACGCATCGATCGCCCAGCATCGCAAGCAGGTGAAGGAGGATGCGGCCAACGCAGAAATGAGCAAGGATCGCCATGGGCCCATTGTCGAACCGGGCGATGGCGCGATGGTGTCGAAGAAAAGCGCGATCGTTACAGCTGTGATTATCTCTGAGACCGATCAAGCGGAGATAAGCGTATCCGCTCCTCCTGCTGATCGACGAGAAACCCGAGGTTTGCGACCTGCTGCCGGGTCGCAGGTTCGCACGCACACTGCATTGAACGCGGTCGAAAGGAGCCACGCATGAACCCTCTGAACACGTCCCGCGAGGGCTTGTTCATGAGGTTCCCTAAGGCAGCATCTGCCTGATCAGCACGACGTTCAGCAGTACGATCAGGACTGTCGCCGCGACCGCTACAACCGCTGTTGCTTTGCCCGTCACGAAATCGCCCATCACCGATTTACGCGACGACAGCACGGCGAGCGCGACCAGCGGCAGCGGCAGTACAAAGCTCAGTACGACCTGGCTGAGGATCATCGCGGTCATTGAATTGAAGCTGAGCGCGATGATGAAGGCCGGCACCATCGTGATCAGGCGCCGCGCCCAGACCGGGATGCTGAAGCCGACGAAGCCCTGCATGATCACCTGACCCGCCATCGTGCCGACCACCGAGCTGGAGATTCCGGACGCGATCAATGCGACCAGAAACACGCCTGCCGCGCCGGTGCCGAGTGCCGGAACCAGCGTGCGATACGCGACACCGATATCCGCGATACCCGGCGTCGACGCGCTGAATACGCGCGCGGACATCATCACCATTGCGAGATTGACCAGGCCCGCGAAGCCGAGCGCAATGACGACTTCGCGGTTCGAGAACCGCAACAGGCTGCGGCGTTCGTGATCATTGCGTGCGGGCGTCCTGTTCTGCGTCAATGCTGAATGCACGTAGAGCGTGTGGGGCATGATCGTCGCGCCGATAATGCCGACCGCGAGCGTGACCGCGGATTTGTCAGGCAGTTGCGGGACCACGGCGTGGAAGAGTGCGGCAGGCCAGTCCGGCGGCGCGATGACGAGCTCGCACAGATAGCTCAACCCGATGACACCGACGAGCGCAGCGATGATCAGCTCGAGTGGACGGAAACCGCACTTGTCGAGCTGAAGAATTGCGAAGGTCACCGCCCCGGTCGCGATCAACCCGGACAGCAGGGAGACACCAAACAGCAGAGAAATGCCTACGGCGCCGCCGATGAACTCGGCAAGGTCCGTTGCGATCGCGGCGATTTCCGATGCGATCCACATCGAGATCGCGACCGGTCGCGGGAACTGGTCCCTGCACAGCTCGGGGAGATTGCGTCCGGTGACGATGCCCAGTTTCGCAGACATCGCCTGGAACAGCATTGCGACGAGATTCGCCATCAGCACGACCCACAGCAACTGGTAGCCGTAGGTCGAGCCGGCCTGGATGTTCGTCGCGAAGTTGCCCGGGTCCATATAGCCGACCGACGCGATGATCGCCGGCCCGGCGAAGGGCAGGAACGCCCGCACGCCTTTGCAGCGTCCGTCGAGCGCGGCGCGTGCAGCGAGCTGCGTCTGCAGCGTCGTGCCGGGAATCAGGGCGAGGTCAGTCGGAGGCATAACTCACCACAAGCCCGGGCGGACACGGTGCCGCCCGCCCGAGTCGCCGCGTTCAGACCACATCCGGGCGGACGCTCGCCAGTTGCGCCAGCGTCTCCGCGCTGATGTTGAGGTGATGCATCACCAGTTGCGGCGGCGTATGGCGCAGCCAATCGGAGAGCGAGACCTCGGCATAGTGATCGGACTTGAAGATCTCCACGAACACCATGTCGGTTTTGCCCATGTTCTGCACATAGTGTCCGAGGCTCTTCTTCACATAGCCGACATCGCCCGCTTTGAAGTCCGCCGTTTGCGCCTTCGGCCCGGTGTCGAACACGGTCATCCGGGCCTCGCCCTTGAGGTAGTACTGCCATTCATCCGCATTCGGATGCCAGTGCAGCTCGCGCATCGCGCCCGGCTTGACGGTGACGAGCGCGGCCGCGACGGTCTTCGACGCGTTGAAATTGCCGCTGTCCACCACCTGCACGGACCCGCCCCGGCTTTGCCGGGTCGGCGCCATGCTGCTCAGCGGGAACACGAATGGATGGGGCGGCGCGCCCTTGGCGGAGCGCACCGCGCGCTCATCGGCGCCCAGCGGGCCCGGATCTTTACCCTGGAAGATCCACTTCTGGTCGAGCGGGATGTTCTTGAACGCGTCGGCGGGCACGCCGAAATTCAGGGCCAGCACATCCGGCGGCGTGTGCGCGACCCAGTCGGTCAACATCAGCGTGTTGAATTCCGTCGACCTGCCGTTATCGAATGCGAGCAGGAATTCGGCGCCGGTCTCACCGAGGCCCTGCAACGAGTGGGGCAGGCCCGCCGGGAAGTACCACAGATCCCCGTTCTTCACGTCGCCGACCTGCGGACGCCCGCTTTCGTCGAGCGTCGTGATCCGGCATGTGCCTTCGAGCATGATCGCCCACTCGGCCTGCTGGTGCCAATGCAGCTCGCGGATGCCGTACTGCGAAAGCCGCATGTTGACGCCCGCGATGTCTTCCGAGATCGCGAAGTCGGCCTGCGTGACTTCGCGCGCCCATCCGCCGTTCTGAATACGCTTGTGCGCGTTGTTGAAAGAGGCCCAGAACAGCGGCATGCCGTTGACGTCGGTGGGCGGCGGGTCCTGCATCGATGGGAACTGTTTCGCGAGATCCGGATTCTTCGGGCCCGGGTCGTCGAGGCTCGTCGGGCTCTTCCCGTTGATCCTGCCTTCCGGGGGTCTGTCCGGGTTGCCGAACGAGGCTCCCTTTGCAGAAGCGGCCACGCCTAAAGCGGCGGCTGACGCCGCTGCGCCAGCCAGGAATTCGCGTCGCGACAAAATGTTCATGATGTCTCCAGTCATGGTTTGTTAAGTAACGATAAAGATACGGGCAGGGAGTTATCGCGGCAGTGACTGGCGCATGACAGTTTTGACAGCATCGGATCGAAGCGATTGAACCGGTCCGCTACAGACGCAGTGCGCTCGGCGGTCGCGCTTGGCGAGTTGAGCTCGCCTATCCACATCGCCGTGAACACGATCAGTACGGCGGCGGCTACGACGATGGTGGCAGAGACCCTATAGACAAGGGCGTAACAGACACTGCGGAGGTTCGGTTTCATGATCGTCTCACGTGTCGGGTTGATCATGCAGGATAGGCTGCGCAACGATCGCGGTGGATACCAGCGCGGCTCAACAACCTTGCCGCGCGAATCGAATTCATGATCGCGCGCACGTCGCCAGATCCGCGGACCGGTAACTCATCACATTTGTGACGCGTCGCGATGCCTACGCAATCGATTTGTCATCCGCATCTTGCAAGCTTTGATGCCATCCGATTGACGAAAGCCCCAAGAGTTTCCATGTCAGTAAAGCCCTTTCTACGGGAGCGATGTGTCGCAGGCCGACATACTCGTACGCCGCAGTGCTGCTAATTTCGAGTGATCATGCAGATCATGAATGACAA
>JAQGNC010000549.1 GCA_028292065.1 Betaproteobacteria bacterium | reverse complement strand
CCTGTCCGAGGCCGGGGTGCCGCACAAAAAAGGCGGCGCCGCGGCGGCGATGGATTACCTGTCGGGTGCAGAGAACACACAACAAGACCGCGCAGCGGCGTGACGCGATGACGGCGCGGGCCCTGTCGTGCCGCGCGAGCTCGTCCAAAAACTCGCGGGTGTGTTGCTGCACGCCCGCAAGTTTTCCAAAACAGCTGGACCAGGAGGAGGACGCATGAAGCGATTCACAGGCTTGCTCGTGTTGGCGCTGTCTTCAATGCCGCTGATGGCACAGCAATACCCCGCCAAACCGATCCGCATCGTCGTCGGCTTCGCGCCGGGCGGCGGCACCGACATCGTCTCACGCATCATCGGCCAGAAGATGACCGAGAGCTGGGGCCAGCCGGTGCTGGTCGACAATCGCGCGGGCGCGACCGGAACGATCGGGGCCGACATCGTCGCGAAAGCCGCGCCCGACGGCTACACCCTGCTGATGGGTCACGTGAACTCGCACGGCATCGCCCCGAACCTGTTCAAGAAGCTCCCTTACGACGCCGAGCGCGACTTTTCGATGGTCGCTTACGTCGGTTACGTGCCGAACGTGTTCGTGATCCACCCGTCGATCCCGGCACAGAGCGTCAAGGAACTGATCGCGCTGGCGAAGGCGAAACCCGGTACGCTGAACTATGCGTCTTCCGGCGTGGGCAGCACCCAGCATCTGGCAGGCGAGCTTTTCAGCCTGCTCGCGGGCGTGAATATCGTGCACGTGCCGTACAAAGGCAGCGGCCCCGCAGTCATCGACCTCATCGCCGGCCACGTCTCGATGAACTTCGACACGATGCCGCCGGTCCTGCCGCACGTGAAAAGCGGCAGGCTGCGCGCGCTCGCGTTGACCACGCCGAAGCGCTCTCCGCAAATGCCGAACGTGCCGACGATGATCGAAGTCGGCTTGAAAGGCTTCGACATGACCAACTGGTACGGCGTCATGGCCCCCGCAAAAACCTCGCGCGACACCGTCATGAAGCTGAACGCCGAAATCAACCGCATCGTGATGCTGCCGGACGCGAAATCGAAGCTCGAAGAAGCCGGCACCCAGCTCGACCCGATGAGCCCCGAGCAGTTCGCGACTTTCCTGCACAGCGAGATCGCGAAGTACGCCAAGCTCGTCAAAGCCGCGAACGTCACGCTCGACTGATGGATTCGGTCCTCATCAGGCGCGACGGGGCCATCGCGACGGTCACGCTCAACCAGCCCGAGCGGCTCAACGCGCTGAACCGGGGGATGTGGGAGGCGCTCGGCGCGGCGATGCACGCGCTCGGCGCCGACGAGGACCTGCGATGTATCGTGCTTCGCGGCGCGGGCGGCAAGGCTTTCGCGGCCGGCGCGGACATCGCCGAATTCGCGTCCGAGCGCGCGGACTCGAGCCAGGCGAGCGGATACGGCGCGCTGATACACGACGCGATGCAGGCGGTGGCGCGGTGCCGGCACCCGACCGTCGCGCTGATCGAAGGCGCGTGCGTCGGCGGCGGGCTTGAGATCGCGGCGATGTGCGACCTGCGCATCTGCGGGACATCGAGCCGCTTCGGCGTGCCGGTGAACCGCCTCGGCCTCACCATGGCATACGGCGAGCTCCAGGGATTGCTCGCGCTGGTCGGCCGCGCGGTCGCGCTCGAGATCCTGCTCGAAGGGCGTGTCTTCGGCGCGGACGAGGCGTACCAGAAGCGCCTGGTGAATCGCGTCGTCCCCGACGCAGACGTCGAGCGCGAAGCGTACGCGACTGCCGGGCGCATCGCGGCCGGCGCACCGCTCGTCGCGCGCTGGCACAAGCAGTTCATCGACCGCCTGACGGTGCGGGCCCAGCTTTCGCCTGACGAGTGGAGCGAAGGGTTCGCGTGCTTCGACACCGACGACTACCGCGAAGGCGTCGCGGCTTTTCTGGCGAAGCGCAAGCCTGAGTTCAAGGCGCGGTAGCTGGAAAAGCATTGACCACGAAGGACACAAAGGGGCACGAAGGAACCCCGTCTGCGGACTGCCTTTCTGCGGTCGCGGCGCTCGCTTTGGCCAAGTAGGCGTCGACGCGGTCGACCCAGATTGTCATTGCGAGGAACAGAGTGACGAAGCAATCCCGAGGCGCTCGGAAGGGTTCGCGTGCTTACCGTGCGCCACGGGATCGCCGCGTCGCCGCTGCGGGCTCCTCGCGATGACAGCTCGCTTTGGATCCTCGGCCACACGCGTATATTCGCCTTCGTGCCCTTCGTGTCCTTCGTGGTTAATTTTTTCTTAACGCTTGTTCTCGCGGTAGTCGCGTCTTCCGCCTTCGCCCAGGCCGATTACGCCCGCGAGCAGCGCTGGGCGGAGGAGATCATCCCCGCGATCCTCGTCGGCGACCCCGTTCAGCTCGAGCTCGCCACCGGCCGCAAATTTCTCGGGATTTACGCGCCCGCCCGTGCCGGCGGGCCCGCGGTCGTGGTCATCCACGGGCTCGGCGTGCATCCCGACTGGAGCCTGGTCAACGCGCTGCGCAGCCAGCTCGCCGACCAGGGCTATGCGACCCTTTCGATCCAGATGCCGGTGCTGGCCGCCGATGCCAAGGCCGAGCAGTATCCGCCGGTGTTTCCCGAAGCCGCCGAGCGCATCGCGGCCGCGGCACGCTTCCTGCGATCGAGGGGCCACGCGAAAGTCGCCGCGGTGTCTCACAGCGTCGGGGCCCGGATGACCAATTACTACGTCGAGCACGCGGCCGCGCCGGCGCTGGATGCGTGGGTCGCGGTGGGGATCACCACGCCGTACTCGGGCGCCGAGCGCTTCAGGCTCCCGGTGCTGGATATATATGGCGAGCGCGATTTTCCCGCAGTGCGCGATAATGCGCCTGCGAGGGCCGAGAGCCTGCGCCGGGCGCGCGGCTCCGCCCAGATCGAAGTGCCCGGCGCCGACCATTTCTTCTCCGGGCACGAATCCGAGCTCGTTCGTCACATAAAGCGTTTCCTCGACCAGAAGCTGCGGTAGAACTGGAGGGCTGCCATCGTGGCCCTGCACAATCGACCCGCTCTGAACATGATCACCGCCTACCTTTCCCGCATGCCGCCGGGCCGCCTGCTGGCGAGCTCCCTCGCCCTCGTCGTGGTCATCGGCGTAGTGGACTATTACTCGGGCACCGAGCTCAACGTCGCGATGCTGTATCTCGCGCCGATCTTCATGACCGCGTGGACGCTCGGCACCCACGCCGCGATCGTCATGTCGATCATCGCGACGACCGCCTGGTATCTGTCGGTCCTGTACATGCACCAGAGCTATTCGCAGCCGTGGCTGCACATCTGGGACGGCAGCATCCAGTTCGCGATGTTCGTGGTTTTCGGCGTGGTCATGTCCAAGCTCAAGATCGCGCTCGGCCACGCCGACGAGCGCTTCGCGACCGTGCTCGAAGGGCTGGACGCCGCGGTTTACGTGTCGGACGTCGAAACGGGCGAAGTCGTCTACGCGAACGAGCAGTTCCGCAAGACCTTCCCGCCCGCGAGCAACGTCCCGACGGTGCCGCGCAACGTGCACCAGGGCGAATTCCACGACGCGGCGCGAGGACGCTGGTACCTGGTGCACTCGAGGCCGCTGCGCTGGATCGACGGGCGCATGGTCCGCCTCCAGCTCGCCACCGACATCAGCGAGCGCAGGCGCACCGAAGCCCTCTTCCGCCAGCAGCAGGAAAAAATCCAGATGACCGCGAGGCTGGTGACCGTCGGCGAGATGGCGACGACGATCGCGCACGAGCTCAACCAGCCGCTGGCGGCGATCGTCAACTACAGCATGGGATGCGTGAGGCGCCTGCGCTCGGGCAACTGGAAAGAAGCCGAGCTGCTCGACGCGATGGAGAAAGGCGCGGCCCAGGCCGAGCGCGCGAGCAAGGTCATCCAGCGGGTGCGCTCGTTCGTCGCACGCCGGGTGCCTAACCTCGTGCCGTGCGACATCAACGAAGTCATCAGCGGGGTGGCTTCGATGATCTCGGTCGAAGCGCGCCAGCGCAGCGCGAGCGTCTCGCTCGATCTCTCCGACGTCATTCCCTACGTGCACGCC
>JAQGNC010000543.1 GCA_028292065.1 Betaproteobacteria bacterium | reverse complement strand
GGTTTCCCTCCGAGACCTCCTTTCCTTCGGCTCGCGGCGCTCGCTCCGCGCTCTCGAATGCACGGCGTCCCGGTGGTAAGACGAAGGATGGGGGTATGGCGGGAAACGATGGCTTTCCCCCATTCGTCCGGTCGGCATTTGACTTCTAAGGCTCCAGCCTTTACGAAGTAAAATGCCGGGCGCATTCCCGCGCCGTCGAGGATATCCCGTGGAAGAACGCGAACTCACCGAGATCGAAAATCGTCTCGAGACTTACCCCGCGCAGGCGAGACACGACATCCTGCGGCTCACGCGCGAGTTGCGCCGGCTGACGGGCGCGCACAGGGTCGACTCCGCCGTGAGCGCGACCTCGCCGCTTTACGACCCGCTGACGGGCCTGCTCAACGGCGGTGCGTACGGGGTCCGGTTCGCGATGGCGCGCGCACGGGCGACGCGCTTCAGAAAGATCTTCGCGGTGATGTCGGTCGACATCGCGCTGGGCGGCGCGCACGGCGTGAAGGACGACGAGCGCGAGCTCACGATCAAGCACATCGCGGGTCGGCTCGAAGCGAGCGTCCGGGCGACCGACACTCTCGCGCGCATCGGCGACGAGAATTTCGCTGTCATCCTCGAGGATCTCACCCATTCAGGCGACGCCGAGCGCGTGAAGCAGATCGTGCAGGACGCGCTCGCCGAGCCTCTGGTCGTCGACGGTCGCCAGGT
This sequence comes from Betaproteobacteria bacterium, assembly GCA_028292065.1. Classification (GTDB taxonomy): domain Bacteria; phylum Pseudomonadota; class Gammaproteobacteria; order Burkholderiales; family SG8-41; genus JAQGMV01. The sequence goes on along the minus strand of JAQGNC010000543.1, from coordinate 2,013 downwards.
GGCGCCCGGCATCAGCGTCGGCATCGAGTTCTATCCGTCGCCGCACCATGGTTCGGACGGCACTCCGACCTACAACTAGAGGCGCAGGCCTCCCGGGCGGGACGCCACGCCCGGCGGCTCTTCCCCGCCGGCGGAGCTTGGTCCTATAATCACCATCCACCGCTCGTCACCTGCTCATCAAAATCGCAGCCGGAGGGGGGATGATCACCAGTCTCAGGCGTTCGTGCGTTGCAGCCGCCGCCGCGTTTGCGGTTCCGTGGTGCGCACCCGCGCTCGCACAGTCCCTGTCCCTGAGCTACCAGCTCGACCCGGTCAACGCGCCGGCGTCGGCCCGGTCACATCCGATCGTCGACCGCTGCTCCGGGCTGTCCTGGGCGGCTTCGCTCGCTGCCGCGTGCTTCGTGCAAGCGAGCGCGCGCGCTCCGCTCGCAACGACTCCGCCGCCAGCACCCGTGCCTGAAACGAAGGACCTCGCAGCCGCACCGCGCAAGTCCGCCGCCGACAGCTACACCGCGACCGAAACCGCGGCGTCGTCACTCGAGCTCCCGGTGCTCGGCTCGCCCGCCGATGCGCGGCTGCTGCGTGCGGCCGGCAGAGATGCTTACATCGGCACTGCCAAGGCGGTCGACCTCAACTTCCGCTTCGGCTCGAAGTACCGCATGAGAAGCGGCGAGGACGGGTGGGAGCTCTACAAGTTCAGTGACGTCACGTCCGAGAACCGAACCCAGTCCAACGGGATGAGGAATCTCGGCGTCGAGCTCCTCTTCCCGTTCCAGTAAGCAGCGAACCAAATCGCTCCGGCCCGGTGCTTCCGGGCCGGACCTCTGTACGGGCGGGCCCGTTCATCGGCCTGACCGTACCGCTGGTCTGTCGCACCCGCGGATGTGAAATTCTGCATCGTTAATATACGGGCCGCCCTTTAACCTGCATCCGTCCTCCGGGGTTCGTTCATGCTCAAAGTGATTCCATTGCCCAGCCTGCGCAGCCTGCAGCTCGCTTACGCCAGCGGCTCGATCGACGCGGATTCACGCGCATGTTCCGACATGGCGCTGCCGCGAGGCGTGCCCCGCACGGCACGGGAGTGGACCGCGCTGGTGAAAGTCGCGAGTGGTGAAACCGACATCGAGCCTTCCCAGAGCTCGCGGCTCATCGAGCTCGGGCTGATCCGTGAGAATTCGGGAATGCCGGAGCTCACACCGCACGGGCGGCTGACACTCGGGCTTCCCGAGTAGACCGGCCCGTCAGCCGCCCCCGACATGCATTTACGCGTGCGATTCATCGGAAAGGCGCTCGAGTATCTGAACGCACAAGGCCATGACGACCGGCGCTATCCGCTGCAGGTGAGCCCGGAGGTCGTTCACGTCGGCGATCTCGTTCGCCATCCGCTGTTCCCCGGCCGCAATGTGTACGTCGTCGCGCGTGAGGTCGACCTCGTCGACCGCTGCGTGACGGTATGGCTCGACGAGCTTCCAGGCAGCAACCGCAGCGACTACGCCGACACGGCGCAATCCCCGTTCCCAGGCTCGGCTCAGACTCTCGACGATTGAGGCGCCTGGCGGGGAGCGGCCCGGCCGCTAAAGCGCGCGTACAAAAGAAACGCGATGATGTTGTTCATAAACATCATCGCCAAAGAAAAGACCCGGAGCTTCAGGGCACCGGGCCGAGGACCACCACCACAGGTCGGATTCGAGGAGACGCCGCGCGGCAACTGCGGTTGGTGCTCCCCTCCCGCCGTTCGGGAGGGTTGATTTGTCGCCTATCTGGCGGCACCCGTTCGCAGGGACTAGCGGCAGAGTGGCCATCTGCCTAGGCCGCGGGACTCATCCCGCGCTGTGCACGAACCGTCTTTCGGATCGTGCTGCGTGTAGCGTTGCCGCCTCACTCATGACTCCATTAACGGCGCTGATGGCAGACACTTTAGCGGGCGTGGGTTCCGAATGAAGCGCTGCGGGTCTATCGGTAGATAACCGAAGGAGGGGAGGTTACGGAGGGGAACCTTTGGTTCCCCTCTGT
>JAQGNC010000521.1 GCA_028292065.1 Betaproteobacteria bacterium | reverse complement strand
CGATCGACGAGCTCATCCCGGCACGCGTCCGCGGCCGCGTGAACCTTGTAAACAACGGCAGCTTCTTGAAAGGGGCGGTCGCAGGCTCCGCCGCGACGGTCGTGCTGCTCGACCCGCAGGTCTTCGCGCTCGATGTCGGCTGGCGCGTGGGTTTCGGCATCGGAGCGGGACTCGGCTTCATCGTGCTGTTCGCGCGGCGCTTCATCCCGGAGAGCCCGCGCTGGCTCGCGATCCACGGGTATGGCGCTCATGCCGAGACCGTGGTCGCCGGCATCGAGGCGCGCGTCCTCGGCGCCGGGCACCCTGCGCCGACGGATGTCGCGGACACCCTCACCATACGCCCGCGCGCACGCACCGGGCTGCCCGTGGTGCTCGAAACGATGTTCAGGCGTTATCGCAGCCGCTCGATCCTGTGCTTCGTGCTGATCACTTCGCAGGCGTTCCTGTATAACGCGATCTTCTTCACGTATGCGCTCGTGCTCACGCGCTTCTACGGGGTGCCGGCAGGCGAAACCGGCCTCTACCTGCTGCCTTTCGCGCTCGGCAACTTTCTCGGGCCGCTGCTGCTCGGCCCTCTATTCGACACGCTCGGCCGGCGCACGATGATCAGCGCGACTTACACCGCTTCAGCCGTGCTGCTGCTCATCACCGGCGCGCTTTTCGTGCAGGGGTCGTTGAGCGCGGCAGGCCAGACCGCGATGTGGAGCGTCATCTTCTTTTTCGCGTCGGCCGCGGCGAGCTCGGCGTATCTCACCGTCAGCGAAGTCTTTCCGCTGGAGCTGCGCGCGCTGGCGATCGCGGTGTTTTACGCGCTGGGAACCGCGGCCGGCGGTGTCGCCGCGCCGTGGCTCTTCGGCGCGCTGATCGGTACCGGCGAGCGCGTCGCGGTGTTCTGGGGTTATGCGCTCGGTGCGGCGCTCATGCTGGTCGCGGCGGGTGTCGAGTGGCGCATGGGTGTCGACGCGGAGCGGGTATCGCTCGAAGGTGTCGCGCCGCCGCTTTCCGCGGCCTGAGGCGGCGCTCGCCTGCAGCCGTCAGCGCTCCGCCATCGGATATGCAAGCGTAGGCACCGGGCGCTGCGCCGGCGCGACCTCGGCCAAGCGCAGGTCGGCGCTTTCCTGTCCGGCCGCTGAACGCCGCTGTGCATAAGCGAGCACGAACCTGAACACAGTGCGGCCGGGTGCGCTCGTCACCGCGATCGTGCTGTCGTGCAGGTCGAGGATGCGCTTCGAGATCGCGAGCCCGAGGCCTGCGCTGCCGGCGGCGAGGTCGCGCGACTTCTCCACGCGATAGAAGCGGTCGAAGATTTTCGGCAGCTCGGCGTCGGGGATGCCGATTCCGGAATCGGCGATTTCGACGAGCGCACCGTCGGCGGCGGGTGCCGCGATGACGCTGACCGTACCTCCGGGGTGCGTGTAGCGCAGCGCGTTCTCGAGCAGGTTGCGAAGCACGCGCTCCATGAGGCCCACGTCCGCGAGCACGAGCGGAAGGTCCGGCCGCACCATGCATTCGAGGCCGATGCCTTTGGTGGATGCGGCGAGCTCGAACTCCTGCACCACGTCCTGTATCAGGTCGCCGAGTGCGCACGGCTCGAGCGCCGCGGTCATCTGCCCCGAATCGAGCTTGGCGAGATCGAACAGCCTCGCCACGAGCCCGCTCAGCTGCTCGGTCTGCTTGAGCGCGATTGCGAGATAGCCGCGCTGCTCTTCCTGCGCGAGCTGGTCGCCTTTCAGATGCAGGGTTTCGAGATAGCCTTGCAGCGATGCGAGCGGGGTGCGCAGGTCGTGCGAGATGTTCGCGACGAGCTCGCGGCGCATCGCGTCGGTTTTCTGCAGCGCCGTCATCTGCGCGAGGATGCGGTCGGCCATGCGGTTGAAGGTGTCGGTGAGCTTGCCGACTTCATCGGTCGGCAGCCGCAGCGCTTCCGGCTGCCCGGCAAAACCGCTCTGGCGAAACTTGTCCATGACCGCGCTCAGCTGGCGCAGCGGGCGCGTCATCAGCGTGAGGATGAAAGCGCTCGCGATCAGCGCGAGCGCGAGACCGCAGCCGATGAGCCACAGGGTCTCGCGCAGCACGTAGCTCTGCTTGATCTGCTGCGCGAGGGAGTCGCCGCTCACGCCGCGAAGGACCAGATAAAGGTAACCGGTCTCGCCGGCGAGAGGCACCGGAGCGGCCGAGAACACGCGCTTGCGCACCGGTTCCGACGGGTCGTCGCCCACGATGGGCAACTCCTCCTCGCCCTTGAGGAAACGCCGGATCGGGACGAGGTCGACCGATGCGCGTTTGAGCGCATTCTGGCCCGACGCCGCGACGACCTGCCCCGCGGAATCGAGCAGGTAGACGTCGATACGCGGGTTCACCACGCGGATGCGGTCGAACACTTTGCGCACCGCGCTCGGGTCCGCGGTCTCGCCCTGGAGGATGTGCTCTTCGATGAGCCGCGCGGCGAGACTGCGATAGACCTTCTGGTTGATCTCCTGGTTGCGCGCGGTGTCCGAGTGGCGGATGACGACGAGGAAGAGCGCCGCCATGACGACCGTCAGCCCGACCAGGACTGCAAGCAGCCTCGCGTACAGACTCTTCGGCACTCAGACCTCCATGCGTGCCGAAGAGACGGCGTACAGACTCTTCGGCACTCAGACCTCCATGAGCGCCGAAGAGACGGCGTACAGACTCTCAGGCACCCAGGACCTCAGCTCTCCGCGAGCGCCGCCTGCGGCTCGCCGAGCTTGTAACCCACGCCTCGCACCGTGAGGATGATCTGCGGCCGCGCCTGATCCTTCTCCACTTTCGCGCGCAGCCGGTTGATGTGGCAGTTCACGTTGTGCTCGTAGCCGTCGTAGCCGTAGCCCCACACCGCGTCGAGGAGCTGCAGCCGTGTGTACACGCGTCCCGGATTGCGCACGAAGTGGAGCAGCAGGTCGAATTCCTTGGACGTGAGCGCGACCGGCACGTCGTCCACGCGCACGTCGCGCTTTTCCACGTCGATGAAAAGCTCGCCGCAGCGCAGGGTCTCTCCGGGCACGGTTGCCGTCGCGGACTCGAGATGCTCGAGCCGCCTGAACATCGCCTTGACCCGTGCGACCAGCTCGCGGATGCTGAACGGCTTGGTGAGATAGTCGTCGGCGCCGAGCTCGAGGCCGAGCACGCGGTCGAGCTCCGCGGCCTTGGCGGTGAGCATCATGATCGGGGTATACACGGGCCGCTCGCGCAGGCGCCGGCACACTTCGAGCCCGTCCATGCCGGGGAGCATGAGGTCGAGGACGACCAGGTCGAAGTGCTGCTTGTGGGCGGCGGCGAGTCCTTCGTGGCCGTCGAAGGCGAGCTCGACGTTGCAGGGCAGGTCCTGCAGGTGCAGGCGCACGAGGTGAGCGATGTCCTGCTGGTCCTCGATCACGAGCACATTGCGCATTTCAAGCTCCGCTGGCACTTGGCGTCTGCCGTTCGAGTTTACTATGCGCTCGCCGCCGAACCTGCCGCAGCCGCGGGAGTTCGGCTGCGGCAGTTTACGATCCTCAATTACTCGGCGAGGACTCGTAAAGGGGCGGATCGGACACGCTGCCGGCGGGCATACTCGGATTCCAGTTCGCGCATCCGGTGAGCACGCCGAGCAGTGCGGCGGCTGCAAGCAGCCGTACGGTCGAGGTCATAGTCTTTCTCCTTCGTGGCAGGGGCCGGGCAATGTCACCCGTGCCCCAGCATCGCCGGAGAACATTGTTCTTATATCGCCGGTTCATCTCTTTTTGATCTCGGCGGGCCCGGTGTCCGGCGAGACCCGGGCGAGATACGGATGGTGCGGATAACGTCGGCACGGTATATTCGGGCCCCGGTACACACCTGTGGTCAGGCACGCCCCGCGTGCAGGCCTCCCAGGGCCCCGGCCGCATCGGCCCGGCGCCGCTCAGGGGTGCCGACCGTCGACTACCCGCGTTCATGACACCAGCGAGACAGGCCCTGCCGGGCCCCCCCGACGCTTCCGCGCCCGATTGCGGGCGCTCGGACGATCCGCGCGTGGCCGACGACGTGCTCCAGGCGGACCTGCTGGCGCGCGTCTCGCGCACCTTCGCGTTGACGATCCCGGAGCTTCCGCCGGCGCTGCGGCAGGTCGTCGCCAATGCGTATCTCCTGTGCCGCATCGTCGATACGATCGAAGACGAGGCGACCCTCGGTGCCGCCGAAAAGCGCAGCTTCTGCACCCTGTTCACGGCGGTCGTCGCCGGCGCCAGCCCCGCGGCCGGGTTTGCGGACGCGCTCGCGCCGCGCCTGTCGTCGAGCACGCCGCCCGCCGAGCACAGCCTCATCCGCGAGACGCCGCGCGTGATCGCGATTACCCACCGCTTCAGCGCGGAACAGCAGGATGCGTTGCGTGCGTGCGTCGAAGTCATGGCCGAAGGCATGGCGGCGTTCCAGGAAGCGCGCACCGGCTCCGGGCTCGCCAGCCTCGATGAGCTCGACCGCTACTGCTACTGCGTCGCGGGCGTGGTGGGGGAGATGCTCACTCGGCTCTTCTGCGATTACTCGCCGGCGATCGCGAAGCATCGCGAGGTGTTGATGCCGCTCGCGGTGTCTTTCGGCCAGGGCTTGCAGATGACGAACATCCTGAAAGACATCTGGGAAGATCGCGAGCGCGGCGCGTGCTGGCTGCCGCAGGACGTCTTTCGCGACGGCGGCTTCGATCTCGCGGCGCTTGGTCCCGATTCGTCGAGCCCCGGCTTTCGGCTCGGGCTCGAGCGCCTCCTCGGCATCGCCCACGCACACCTCGAGGACGCGCTGCGCTACACGCTGCTCATCCCGGCAGACGAGACGGCGATCCGTCACTTCTGCCTCTGGGCGATCGGGATGGCGCTGCTCACCCTGCGCAAGATCAACGCCAATCGCGCGTTCACCGGCGCCTCACAGGTCAAGATCTCGCGGCGCAGCGTGAAGCTCGTCATCGTCGCGAGCAGGCTCTCGGTACGCAGCGACCGCGTGCTGAAAGCGCTTTTCTGGCTCGCCGCCTCGGGCCTGCCCGCGCCGGTGCGGCGCACTGCTGCGCCTCGAAACCCGTAAAGCCGTCCGGGCAGTGGACCGGACACCGCGTTACCATTGCACGCATGTCCCCCGCTTCTGAAACCCTGCTGGTGTTGTGCGCCGTTTCGGCTGCCGCCGGCGTGCTGCGCGCGAGGATCCCGGACAAGCCTCGAGCGCCGGTCGAAGGCCAGCGCGGCAAGGACGCGGTATGGGTGCCCACCCCGCCCGCGCTGGTCGAGAAAATGCTCGACATGGCGCGCGTCACCGCAACCGATTACGTGATCGACCTGGGCTCCGGCGACGGGCGCACCGTCATCGCTGCCGCAATGAGGGGAGCGCGAGCGCTGGGGGTCGAATACGACCCCGCGCTTGTCGAAGTCTCCCGGCGCGACGCGGCTCGCGCAGGCGTCGCGGACTTGGCCAAGTTCGTGCAGGGCGACCTGTATGAAGCCGATGTGACCGGCGCGACAGTCCTGCTGCTTTTCCTGCAGCCTGAAAATCTGCGGATGCTCTCGGCGAAGCTCATGGCCCTGAAGCCGGGCACTCGCATCGTCACCAATCGCTTCGAGATCGAAGGGGCGGAACCCGACGAGATCGGGCGGATCGGCGGGGACTCGCCGAGTTGTTGCACCGCTGTGCTTTACGTCGTGCCCGCCGCCGCGTTTCACGCCGGAGTGCGCGCGGCGGAGTGATCGCCTCTCGTGCTAAAGTCGCAGCCGCGCCGATGCAACTGCCGCGCTGGATCCCCTCCGTTTGAAACTGCCTTTTTCGCGACCTCTCCCGCCCGCCGTGGCGCGGCTGCTGCCGTTCCTCAAGTGGTGGCCCCGGGTCAACCGCGTGACCATGCGCGCCGACCTGCTGGCGGGGGCGACCGGCGCCATCCTCGTCCTGCCGCAAGGCGTCGCTTTCGCCACGATCGCGGGGATGCCGCCGGAATACGGGCTTTACGCGGCGATCATCCCGACGATCATCGCGGCGTTTTTCGGGTCGAGCTGGCACCTGATGGGAGGGCCGACGACCGCGACCTCGATCGTCATCTTCTCCACGATGAGCACCGTCGCCGATCCGGGGACGAACGAATACATCCAGCTCGTGCTCGTCATGTCGCTGCTCGCAGGCATCTTCAAGCTCATGATGGGACTGCTGCGCATGGGGGTGCTGGTGAACTTCGTGTCGCAGACGGTGGTCGTCGGCTTCACCGCGGGGGCCGGGCTCCTGATCGCGGCGAGCCAGATCCAGCATTACTTCGGCGTGTCGATGCCTCGCGGACTCGGTTTCGCGGACACGCTCGGTTTTCTCGCGACGCATCTGCGCGGCATCGACTGGTACGTGGCTTCGGTGGCGACGATCACGCTTCTGAGCGGCATCGCGATGCGGCGGCGCTGGCCGCGCTTTCCTTACATGATCGGCGCGATGGTCGTCGGGGCGGTCTACGCTTACCTGCTGAGATTCATACCGGGATTCACGCTAGCGCATCACATCGCGACGGTGCCCGCGCTGCCCGGGCCCATACCCGCTTTCGCGCCGCCGCGATTTTCACTCGAAGCCCTGCGCAAGACCGCGTCCGCGGCGGTCGTCGTCGGCATCGTCGGTCTGGCCGAAGCGATCTCGATCGCACGCGCGATCGCCGCGCGCTCCGAGCAGCGCATCGACGCGAACCAGGAATTCATCGGACAGGGGCTGGCGAACATCGCCGGCGCGCTGTTCTCGGCTTATGCCGCGAGCGGCTCGCTCAACCGCACCGGGCTCAACTACGAAGCCGGTGCGAAGACGCCGCTCGCGTCGGTCTTCTCGGCACTGTTTCTCGTCCTCGTGCTGTTCGCGGTCGCGCCGCTCGCGCAATACCTGCCGATCCCCGCCATGGCGGGCGTGCTGCTGCTGGTCGCGTGGGGTCTCGTCGACCTGAAGCGCATCCGGAAAATCTTCCGGATCAGCCGCTCGGAGAGCGTGGTGCTCGCGGTCACGCTGCTCGCGACCCTGCTGGTGGAGCTCGGCTTCGCCATCTACCTCGGGGTCATGCTCTCGCTGATGCTGTATCTGGGGCGCACGTCCCAGCCTCGAGTCGTTCGCATCGAGCCCGATCCGGTCGAGCACGCGCGGGCGCTGGCGAGCATCCCGGG
>JAQGNC010000487.1 GCA_028292065.1 Betaproteobacteria bacterium | reverse complement strand
GGCGGCGGTCGAGTCGACGCGCGCCGACGGCACTCGCGAATACACCAGCGTCGGCGGCAAGCCCGTTTACGCGCTCGCCGCCGAATGGGCGTCCGACGAAGGCCATCTCAACGCGCAAGGCCGGCGCCGCGCCGCCGAGCGCCTGCTCGCGACGCTCGCCGCTTTACCGGCGCCCGCGGCAGGCAGCCGATAGAACGGCACGCGTGTCGCGCAACGCAGCGCTCGGCTCAGGGGCCGAGCTTGTGCGTGAGTACACAGTCGGCGAGCAGCGCGGCGATGCGGCGTGCGCCGGGCTCGTTGAAGTGGCAGTCGTCGTAGAAGACGGCGCTGGTCGGCGCCGCCCGTCCTGAAATTCCGCAGAAAGCCAGCTGCGATTCATCGGCGATTGCGCGCAGGCTCGAGTTGTAGAGCTGTGCGATGTACGCCATGTTCTCGAGCGACAGCGTGTAATCCTCGTTCGGCGGCGTCATCCACAACCGTGTCTTCACCTCGGCAGAGATGTCCGGCGCATAAGCCGTAGGCTGATCGACGAACATGCACCTGAGGGCGTGCGAGCGGCAGAACGACGCGATCTCGCGAGCGTACCCGCGGTAGTTCGGCGATACGGCTTCGGGATAGAACTTCCGGCGCTCGCTGCGCTCGAGGCTGTTGTTCTGGCGGCTCAAGTACTCGCCGCGATCGATGCGCAGCGCAGGAAGCTTCCGGTCTGCGTGCGGCACCGCGAAGAGCGAGCGCAGCGCACGATACGCTCTCCCCATGACCGACTGCCTCATGTCGAGATGCTCGACCAGATCGTAGAAGAACAGGAACGCCCGGTTCCCGCCGGTCTTGATGTGCCGGTTCCAGTCGTTCACGCCCATCATGACGATCACGAGGTCGGGCTCATAGCCGGCGATGGTGCCCAGGGTGACGAGGTGATGCTCCGCGCGCATGCCCGAGACCCCGGTATTCACGGCTTCGACGCGCCGCCCCGAGCTGCGCTCGAGGTGCTCGCCGAGGACCGACACCCAGGTTTTTTCATCCCCGAGCGCGATCTGCTCGGTCGTGCTGCCGCCGATCGCGAAGACGCGGAATACGCCCGCCGGCTTGCGCGCGTAGTCGACCGGCACGTTGGTCCGATAGCCTTTGGCATCGGTGCTGATCGTCTGCACGCCGCTGAAGCCTGGCATGACGTCACCGACGAACTGCACGCGTTCGAGGTAGTTCGGGGTGAGCGTCGGCGCGCGATCGTGCAGAAACGGCGTGACGATCGTGTTGAGGCCGATCAGCAGGGTCGCGATGAGCGCGAGCTGCCTCAGGCGATCGTTCAGCGGAGCGGCGGCGAGGAGCACCACCAGAACCATGATCGCGCCGGCAGCGACGTAGCGCCTGTCGCCGGCGAGGTACGACGGGTAGGACGCGAGGATGACGCAGAGCGCCAGCAGCGCCTGCACCGCCACACCGATGCGCGCCAGTGCCCTGCGCGCGCGTGGCGAGCCGCCGTCAGGTTGCTCGCTCGCGCGGCCGGGATTCAAGCAGAGGCTCGTCAGCGAGGACGCTGAAAGCGGCGCGCCGGACGGGTTCGGGCGGCTGCGCAGGGCACGGTCTGGGGCTCCCTACCCCGCCACGCTCACGCGCCTTTGAACACCGGCTTGCGCTTTTCCATGAAGGCGGTCTGCCCTTCCTTGTAGTCGGCGCTGACGTAGCAGTCGTCGACCATCTTCTGGCACAGCGCGAGATCGCGCTCGGCAGGATCTTTGCCGTATTCGAGCAGCGCACGCTTGACCGACGCGATCGTCAGCGGCGCGTTGTTGCCGATCGTCTGCGCGAGATCCTGCGTGTATTGCTCGAGCTCCGCAGCCGGCACGAGCCGGTTGATGAGGCCCATCTGCAAGGCTTCCTGCGCGCTGAACTGGCGGCCGGTGTAGAAGATTTCCGCGGTGAAAGCGGGACCGACGACGTCGGCGAGGCGCCGGATTCCCGCGAAGCGGTAACCGAGACCGAGCTTGGCGGCGGGAACACCGAAACGCGCATCGTCGGAGCCGATGCGGATGTCGCAGTTGACCGCGATGCCGGTGCCGCCGCCGATGCAGTAGCCGCGGACCATCGCGATCGTCGGCTTGGTGCAGCCTCTCAGGACTTCGGCCGCTTCGTCGGCGGTGGCGTTGTAATGCGCGACCGCTTCGGGGCTCGAGCGCTTTTCCTTGAACTGCGAAATGTCGGCGCCGGCGACGAACGCTTTCTCCCCTTCGCCGCGCAGGATGACCACGCGAACTTCCGGATCTTCCGTATAAGCCTTGAGCACGACCGTCAGCGCCTGCCACATCTCGAGCGACACCGCGTTGTGGCGCGCGGGGTTGTTGAAGACGATCCAGCCGATGTGGCCTTCCTTGCGTGCCACGAGCTTTTCGGTGAGGGTCTGCAGCGGGGTTCCGGGATGATTCATGATGTTGACCTTGGTCGAAGTAGCGAGACTGGAGAGTTTAACGCAGGTGAAACCGGGCTTGGCTTCGCGTCAGGCGGCGCCGCTCGTGCGCAGATAGTCGGCATACGCCAGAGCGATTCCTGCTTCGAGCGTGGTGCGAGGACGCCAGCCCAGCGCTGCGATCCGATCGATCGACAGCAGTTTCTGCGGCGTGCCGTCCGGTTTGCTGCGGTCGAGCGTGAACGTGCCGGTGTATCCGACCGCGTCCCTGACGAGCCCGGCGAGCTCGAGTATGGTCAGATCTTCGCCGCAGCCGATGTTCACGAGCGGCGCCTGACCGTCCTCGCGTGCGGTGAGCGCGCTGAATCCGGCGTCGGGCAGGTTCATCAGGAACACGCACGCCTGGGCGAGGTCGTCGGTGTAGAGGAACTCGCGGCGCGGCGTGCCCGTTCCCCACAGCGTCACTTCGGAGGCGCCTTCGACTTTCGCCGTGTGCACTTTGCGGATCAGCGCGGGCAGCACGTGCGAGTTCTGGAGATCGTAGTTGTCGCCGGGCCCGTACAGGTTGGTCGGCATGACCGCCAGGTACTGCGTGCCGTACTGCCTGTTGTAAGCCCAGCACGTCTCCACGCCCGCGATCTTCGCGATCGCGTAAGGCCGGTTCGTCGCTTCGAGCGGTCCGGTGAGCAGATACTCTTCCCGGATCGGCTGCGGGCAATCCCGCGGGTAGATGCACGACGAGCCGAGAAAGAGCAGCCTGCGCACGTCACAGCGGCGCGCCTCGCTGATTACGTTGTTCTGTATCCCGAGATTGGTGGCGATGAACTCGGCCGGGTAGGTGTTGTTCGCCACGATGCCGCCGACTTTGGCAGCGGCAAGAAAGACGTATTCCGGCGCGGCGTCGTCGAAAAAACGCCCGACCGCGTGCGGGTCGGTGAGATCGAGCTCGGCGCGGATGCGCGTGAGGATGTTGCGATAGCCCTGGCGCTCGAGCTCGCGCACGAAAGCGGAGCCGACGAGCCCCGCGTGGCCCGCGACGTAGATTCGAGATTCGGGTGACACGTCTGCGCGCCTACTCGTGGCGATCGTAAGTGCGGTGACCGTGCTCCTTGACGAGCGCGTCGCGCTGCGCCGTGCGCAGGTCTTCCTGCACCATCTCGGTCACGAGCTCATGGAAAGTCACCTTGGGCGTCCAGCCGAGCAGCCTTTTGGCTTTGCTCGGGTCGCCCAGCAGGGTCTCGACTTCGGTCGGACGGAAGTAGCGCGGATCGACCGCGACGATGCATTTGCCCGACGCGTCAAAGCCTTTCTCGTTCTCGCCTTCACCGCGCCAGGTGACCTCGATGCCGAGATGCTGACACGCGGCCTCGACGAACTCGCGCACGCTGTGCTGCTCGCCGGTCGCGATCACGAAATCGTCGGGCTTGTCCTGCTGGAGCATGAGCCACTGCGCGAGCACGAAATCCCTGGCGTGTCCCCAGTCGCGCAGCGCGTTGAGGTTACCGAGGTAAAGGCACTGCTGGAGGCCGAGCTTGATCCGTGCCAGCGCGCGCGTGATCTTGCGGGTGACGAAAGTCTCTCCGCGCACCGCCGACTCGTGGTTGAACAGGATCCCGTTGCACGCGAACATGCCGTAGGCCTCGCGGTAGTTGACGGTGATCCAGTAGGCGTAGAGCTTCGCCGCCGCGTACGGCGAGCGCGGATAGAAAGGCGTCGTTTCGGACTGGGGTATCTCCTGCACCTTGCCGTAAAGCTCGGACGTCGACGCCTGGTAGAAGCGGGTCTTTTTTTCCAGGCCGAGGATACGCATCGCTTCGAGCATGCGCAGCGCGCCGAGCGCGTCGGAATTCGCGGTGTACTCCGGTTCCTCGAACGAGACCGCGACGTGGCTTTGCGCGGCCAGGTTGTAGATTTCGTCCGGCTGGACCACCTGGATCACCCTCACCAGGCTGCTCGAATCGGTCATGTCGCCGTAATGCAGGACGAAACGGCGATCGGCGACGTGCGGGTCCTCGTACAGATGATCGATGCGATCGGTGTTGAAGAGCGAGGTGCGCCGCTTGATGCCGTGGACCTCGTAGCCTTTGCTGAGCAGCAGTTCCGCGAGAAACGCGCCGTCCTGCCCGGTGATGCCGGTGATCAGTGCTTTTTTTGACATGTAAGCCGAGGAAATCGGTGATTGCGGCATTATAGCAGTGAGACGTGTGAGCC
>JAQGNC010000352.1 GCA_028292065.1 Betaproteobacteria bacterium | reverse complement strand
CCGGCGGGTTGCTCGTCGTCGGGCGTGACGTCCCTCGCACCGATGCCGTCCCGAAGGTGACCGGCGCCGCGCAGTACGTCGCCGACATGCATCTTCCCGGCATGCTCCACGCATCGGTGCTGCGCAGCCCGCATCCTCACGCGCGCATCGTGTCGATAGACGTGAGCGCAGCAGCGGCTATGCCCGGTGTGAAAGCGGTGCTCGTCGGCGAAGACACGCCGCGCCGCAAATGGGGCGCTTTCCGTCCCGATCTGTATCCCCTCGCGATCGGCAAGGTGCGCTACGTCGGCGACGAAGTGGCGGCGGTCGCGGCGACCGATCCGCGAATCGCACGCGCGGCCGTCGATCGCATCGCGGTGCAGTACGAAGTGCTGCCCGCAGTGCTGTCGCTCGACGCCGCGCTCGCACCCGGCGCGCCGCTCGTCCACGACGACACCGTCGGAAACGTCGCACATCACTTCAACTTCGAGCGCGGAGACGTCGATGCCGGATTCGCCGCGAGCGACGTCACGGTCGAAGGCACGTGGGAAAGCGTGCGCCAGTGGCATAGCGCGCTCGAGACCATCGGCTGCGTGGCGAGCTGGCAGAGCGGGCGTGTGACGATGTGGTGCAACACCCAGACCCCTTTTCTCGCGCGCGGCCGCTATGCGACGGCGATGGACGTGCCCGAAGCGCAGGTGCGCGTCATCCAGACCGAGGTCGGCGGCGGCTTCGGCGGCAAGTCGGGTGACGACAACGCATCGGTCATCTGCGCCCTGCTCGCGCAGCGGGCGGGCCGCCCGGTGAAGCTCCTCCACACTCGCGAGGAAGAGTTTCTCGCGAGCCACCCGCGCATGCCGATGCGCTACTGGGTGCGCCTGGGCTTTCGGCGTGACGGCAAAGTCATGGCGAAAGAAATCCGGATGCTCGCCGACAACGGCGCTTACACCGGCAAGTCGCAGGCGATCCTCGGCGCGGCTTCGGTGCGCCACGACGCGCTTTACAAATATCCGTGCGCACGCGGCGATTCGACGCTCGTGTATACGAACCTCGTGCCGACCGGCGCGTTTCGCGGCTTCGGCAATCCGTCGGCGGATTGGGCGGTCGAGCAGGCGTGGGATCTCGCCGCCGAGAAGCTCGGCATCGACGTCGTCGACCTGCTGCGCATGAATGCGGTCGAAGCCGACGACGTGTCACCCCACAATCACAGGATCACGAGCTGCGAGCTGCGGCAGTGCATCGACAAGGCCGCGGAGGCGATCCGCTGGAAGGACAAGCGAGCGGCGCATGCACCCGACCGCGGTCTCGGCATGGGCTGCAGCGTGCACGTGAACGGCAGGCGCAGCTTCGGCGACTGGGACGGCAGCTCGGCGATCGTGCGGGTGAACGAGGACGGCCGTGCGACGATCATCACCGGCGAAGGCGAGATCGGCCAGGGCACACTGACGGTGCTGCGCCAGATCGCCGCGGAAGCGCTCGGGATTGCGTACGAAGACATCGACATCACGCGCCCCGACACCGATCTTCACCCGCATTCGCTCGGCGCGCTCGCGAGCCGCGTGACTTACGTCGCGGGCAATGCGGTAAAGCTCGCCTCGGAAGCCGCGGCGAACCAGCTGCTCGCGGCGGCAGCGGAGCAGCTTCAGCGCCCGGCGGGCGATCTCACGATCATCAACGGGGAGATCGGCCCTCGCGGCGGGCCCGAAAGCGCGTTCAAGTCGGTCGCCGCGGTCGTTCGCGCGAACATCTACAAGCCCGGCGGCCAGCCGATCATCGGGGTGGGCACGTGGGACAACCCGTCGGAGTTTCCCGATCACAGCCGCTTCGGCAACGAATCCGGCGCCTACAACTTCGCCGCGCAGGCGGTCGAGCTCGAAGTCGACCGCGCCACCGGTGAAGTGAAGCTGCTCGAGATCGCGGCCGCCGTCGATTGCGGGACGGTCATCCACCCCGCGGCGGCGGAAGGCCAGGTTCAGGGCGCGGTCACGCAGGGCATCGGCTACGCGATGGTCGAATACTTCGACTGGCACAACGGCACGCCGACCGATCCGAACTTCATCGACTACCCGATACCCACTGCGGGGATGGTGCCGAAGATGCACGTGATCTTCGCGGACTCGTACGAGCCAAGCGGACCCTTCGGCGCCAAAGGCCTCGGCGAGATCGGCCTCGACGCGATACCCGCAGCGATCGCGAACGCGATATCGGACGCGGTGGGCGTTCGCATCACCGAGCTTCCGATCACCGCCGAGAAGATCCATCGCGCGCTGCACCCGGCGCTCTACGCGGATGAGCCGGCGACTGCACCCACTGCACCTAAAGGCGGCGTATGGGCGCGGCTGAACGCGGGCAAGCCTGCCGGCGCGCGGCCTTTCGATACCGAAGTGATCGCGGCTTCGAGCGTCGAAGACGCCGTCAGGCTGCTCGCGGAGGGCGACAGCGCGCTCCTGTGCGGAGGCATCTCGCATGCGGTGCGCCGCGAGCGCACCGGCTATCCGCAGGCAAAGCGCCTGATCGCGATCGATCGCATACCGGAGCTGAGGCTGCTCGATGTGTCGCGCGACGGCGCTTTGAGCGCAGGCGCCGCGGTCAATCACCAGAAGCTCTACGAAGACGCGCGTGTCGAGATGTCGTGGGGCGCGGTGTACGACTCGCTCGAATCGGTCGGGCACACGCGCATCCGGCGAATGATGACGGTCGGCGGCACGATAGGCCCGCTGATCGGCGGCTTCGATTTTCCGGTGGCGCTGCTGGCGCTGCGCGGACGCGCGGTGCTCGCGAGCCCCGGCGGCCGGCGCACGGTCAGCCTCGAAGAACTCTTCCAGACACGGCTTGCGCAGAACGAATTGGTCGTGTGCATCGAGGTCGATGCACCGGCGGCGCGAACCGGCTCGAGCTTTCTCAAGCTGATGCCGCGAGGCGTGATCGAAACCCCGACGGTGAACGCTGCAGCAGCGGTGACGCTCGACCCGCAAGGGCGCTGCGCGAGCGCACGCGTGGTGATCGGCTCGGTGAGCTGGAAGCCGATCGTGCTCGACCTCGCGCAATGCACGGGCTTGGCGCCGGACGACGCGCTCTTCAGGAAAGCGGTGCAGCCGGTGCGCGATCTCGCCGAACCGATGGCGAACGTCCGCGGCTCGGCGATGTACAAGCGGAACATGGCGGTGGAGTTCGCCTTCAGGGCGTTGCGGGAGGCGGCGCGGCGCGCTGCGGATCAAGGCAAAAAGCTTTAACGCGAAGGACGCAAAGGACGCGAAGGAAAAGACGCAAAAAAAACCCACTCCCATCCCGACCTTCCCTCTGAGGGGGGAGAGCACGCGAAGCGTGCGAGGGGGCCAGAGTTCTTGCAGGCGCGCTGCGCCTGTAGTCCCCTCCCCTTCAGGGGGAGGGTTAGGGTGGGGGTGGTTTCGAAAGAACGGAAGCGGAGCAAAAGCATGATTTCGTTCCGCTGCATTGAAACGTTTCAAAACTCGCAAAGCCGCGATGGACGAGGAACATGACTAAATGCTGAGTCGCCGTTCGACACGTGTATTGGCTTACGCAGCGCTACTCTGCACCTGCACATGCGCCTCAGCCCAGACCTACCCCACCGGCCCTGTGCGCGTCGTCGTCCCTTTCCCCGCGGGCGGCGGCAACGACAGCATGGGGCGCATCCTCGCGCAGAAGCTCACCGAGTCTTTCGGAAAGCAGTTCATCATCGAGAACCGCGCGGGCGCGAACGGCATGGTGGGGAGCGAGCTCGTGGCACGCGCGCCGAAAGACGGTTACACGCTGCTCCTGAACGGCGCGAACTTCGTCACGACGCCGAGCCTGTACGCCAAAGTCACCTACGATCCGATCAGGCAGTTCGAGCCGATCAGTCTTACGGCCATCGCGCCCAACGTGCTGGTGGTGCATCCGTCGGTGCCTGCGCGCAACGTCAAGGAGCTGATCGCGCTCGCGAAAGCCCGGCCGAAGCAGGTGAACTTCGCCGGCTCGGGAAGCGGCAGCACGCCGCATCTGGCGGGCGAGCTTTTCAGGACGATGACGCACACCGAGATGCTGCACATCCCTTATCGCGGCACGGGCCCTGCGATCACCGGGCTCCTGAGCGGCGAAGTGAGCACGATGTTCATGCCGGCGCTCACCGCCGTGCCGCTGATCGGCAACGCCCGCGTCCGCGGCCTCGCGGTGACGAGCCGTGAAAGGCTCCCTGCCCTTCCCGATTTGCCGACGGTCGCCGACTCCGGGCTCAAGGATTACGAATCGAGTCAGTGGTACGGCGTGCTCGCCCCCGCCGGCACGCCCGCCGACATCGTGAACCTGCTCAACGCGCAGATCGTGAAGATCATGCACACCGCCGAGATGAAGCGGCAGATGGCCGACAGCGGAAGCCTCGCGGTGGGCAGCACGCGGGAAGCTTTCGCGAAACACCTGGCTAAGGAATATGCCAAGTGGGCGCGCGTCATCAAGGCTTCCGGGGCTACTGCTGATTGAAGACCACAGCATTTAACGCGAAGGACGCAAAGGACGCGAAGGAAAAGCAAAAGGGGCGACAAACGTCGAGGGATGACCGTCACTGTCGATCTGTGCGTAGCTGCTTCCGACCGTAATGATTGTTCCTTGGCTTTTCCTTCGCGTCCTTCGCGTCCTTCGCGTCAAGGCTGTGCTTCCGGGATAAGGCACCCATGAACGACACGACAACGAACATCACCCACGACTCCCCCGTCCCCGCCGAGGCGCGCGACACGGTCTACGGCAGCGACGCGATCGCAGCGGTCCTGCGCGCGCTCGACATTCCGTACGTCGCGCTCAATCCCGGCGCGAGCTACCGCGGCCTGCACGACAGCCTCGTCAACTACCTCGGCAACCGCACGCCCGAGATGATCCTGTGCCTGCACGACGAGCACGCGGTGTCGATCGCGCAGGGCTATTGCAAAGCGTCGG
>JAQGNC010000472.1 GCA_028292065.1 Betaproteobacteria bacterium | reverse complement strand
AGACCTGAAGAGCGGCCGCCTCAAATACGCGCCGGAGATGGAACCGAAGCTCGGGCGCGTGGTTCGCGGCGCGTGCCCCGCGTCCCCCGGCGCCAAGGACTGGCAGCCGGCCGCCTATTCGCCGCGCACGCGCCTCGTCTACATTCCCCACCAGAATCTCTGCCAGGACGTCGAAGTCTCGCAGGCGAGCTACATCTCGGGCACGCCGTACGTCGGTGCCGACATCAGGATGCGCCCCGGCCCCGGCGGCAACCGCGGCGAATTCAGCGCGTGGGATCCCGCGGCCGCGAAGAAGCTGTGGAGCATCAAGGAAGACCTGCCGGTGTGGTCGGGCGCGCTCGCAACCGCGGGCGACGTGGTCTTCTACGGCACGCTCGACGGCTGGTTCAAAGGGGTCGACGCGAAGACCGGTGCGGCGTTGTGGCAGTTCAAGACCGGCTCCGGAATCGTCGGCCAGCCGGTCAGCTACCAGGGTCCCGACGGCAAACAGTACGTCGCAGTGCTGTCAGGCGTCGGCGGCTGGGCCGGCGCGATCGTCGCGGGCGACCTCGATCCTCGCGACGGCACGTCGGCGGCCGGCTTTGTCAACGTCATGAAAGACCTTCCGCAACGCACGACCAAAGGCGGGATGCTCTATGTCTTCGCGCTGCCTTGACAGCCTTGCGGCGAAAAACCGGGGACAGACCCCAGGCGGGAAAACCGGGGTCTGTCCCATGCGAGCGCATCGCGATTGCCTCGTGGCGGCGTTCGTCGCAGTGACAGTGGGAGCCGCTGTCGCGGGCCCAGCCGCCGCAGCCGAGCTTCGAGTGTGCGCCGATCCGCAGAATTTGCCGTATTCACGTGCGGACGGCGCGGGTTTCGAGAACCGCGTCATGCAGGTCGTCGGCCGCGAGCTCGGCGCGCGAGTGACACCGGTGTGGCTGCCTGAAGGTCGCGGCCACATACGCAAGACGCTGAACGCGGGACTTTGCGATGTGCTTGCGGGTGTTCCCGCCGCGCTCGACATGGTTCGCACCACCGCGCCGTATTACGAGTCGTCGTACGTCTTCGTGTCGCGCGCCGACCGCGGAGCGCCGTATCGCAGCTTCGACGATGCGCGCCTGGTCAAAGCGAAGATCGGCGTGCAGCTCATCGGCGACGATCTCGCCGCGACGCCGCCGGGACACGCGCTCGCCGCGCGAGGTCTCACCAACGTCGCCGGCTACACGATCCACGGCGAGCGCGCGCAGGTCGAGCGCATGATCGAAGACGTGGCGAGCGGCGCGCTCGACGTGGCGGTGGCGTGGGGCCCGCAGGCAGGATATTTCGCGGCACGCCAGGAGGTCCCGCTGCACGTCGCGCGCGCCGACGCACCAGCCGAGCTCGCGCAGGTTCCGTTCGTCTTCGCGATTTCGATGGGTGTTCGCAAGAACGATGCGCGACTCCAGCACGCGCTCGACGCGGCGCTCGTGCGCGCGCGTGCCGAGATCGACGCTATCCTCGCCGATTACGCGGTGCCGAGGGTCGACGCGACGCCGACCGTTCATGCCGAGGGTGTGCGATGAGCGCAGCAGGCAAATGCCGCGAGCGCGGCTACGCGCGCGTTCTGGTGTGTTGCGCCGCCCTCGTCACGCTCACCGCGTGCGAGCGCGAAGCGCGGCGCTTCGACGAGCCCGCCGCGAAATCCGCGCCGGCCGAAGCGGTGCGCCTCTCGCCGCTACAGCCCGGGGGTGCGATGCCTGCGCCGCAAACGCGCAACCGCGCCGAAGACAATGCGTATGCGGTCTCGCAGGGACAGCGCCTGTTCACCGCTTTCAACTGCGTCGGCTGTCACGCTCACGGCGGCGGATCGATCGGTCCCGCGCTCATGGACGACAAGTGGATCTACGGTCACGAGCCGCAGAACGTCTATGCGTCGATCGTGCAGGGGCGGCCGAACGGGATGCCGTCGTTCGCCGGAAAGATTCCCGAAGCGCAGGTGTGGCAGATCGTCGCGTACGTGAGGTCGATGGCCGGTTATCTCGGCAGCGCCACCGCGCCCAGCCGCACCGACAGCATCAGCGCCGCGGGGCCCGAGGCGACGCGCGACCCGCAAACCCCGCGGCACACGAGCACGCCGCAGCCGTGAGCGTGCGTCTCGCGTACGCGTCCTCTGTGTTGCCTGCGCTGAGCGGGGCCGCTTACGGCGCGCCTTTCCAGAACGCGCTGCTCCCGGGTGGGATCCAGGCCGATCATGTGCACACGCTGTGGCTGATCATGCTTGCGACCTGCGCGGTCGTTTTCGCCGCAGTCTTCGCCGCATTCCTCATTGCGTTGTGGCGGGCGCCGCGCGCGACTGAAGAGACGTCACCGCAGACGAGCCGCACCACCGGAGCCGAGCGCGGCTCGAGCCGCGCGGTCGCGATCGGCGCGGCGCTGTCCACCGCGGGTTTGCTCGGCCTGCTCGTCGCCAGCGTCGTCACCGACCGTGCGCTCGCCGGCCTGCCGCTGAAAGACGGTATCGTCATCGAAGTCAACGGACTGCAATGGTGGTGGCAGGCGACTTACTCGCCCGGCGATCCGGCGCGAACGTTCGAGACGGCCAACGAGTTGCACATTCCCGTCGGCAAGCCGGTGGTATTGAAGCTGCAGTCGCCCGACGTGATCCATAGTTTCTGGGTGCCCAATCTCGCGCCGAAGAAAGACCTCATCCCGGGCCACACGCTCACGCTCGCCTTGCGGGCGGACAAGCCAGGGGTTTATCGCGGCCAGTGCGCGGAGTTCTGCGGGTACCAGCACGCGAAAATGGCTTTTCTGGTGATCGCGGAGGAGCCGGCGCAGTACGAGCAGTGGGAAAAGGCGCAGCGCGCGAGTGCGAAAGAGCCCGCAGACGCTGCGCAGAAGCGTGGACAGCAGGTCTTCATGGAATCTCCGTGCGTGATGTGCCACACGATCCAGGGCACTGCGGCAAACGCGAAGAACGGTCCGGATCTCACGCATCTCGCAAGCCGCACCACGATCGCCGCAGGCACGCTGCCCAACACGCGCGGCCATCTCGCGGGATGGATCTCGAACCCGCAGCAGGTCAAGCCGGGAACGAACATGCCCGCGGTCACGCTGCCCGCCGACGACCTGCAGGCGCTCCTCACCTATCTGGAAAGTCTTCAATGAGCCGCGACACTCCGGTCGAAAGAGGCGAACCCTCGCCAGAGGAAAGCGAAGCGCTCGAGCGCGCGTGGGGAACGCCCAGCGGCGTGGTCGGATGGCTGTCGAGCATCGACCACAAAGTGATCGGCCGCCGCTTCGTCGTGACCGCGATGGGTTTCTTCGCCGCCGGCGGTATCCTCGCCGCGCTCATCCGGCTCCAGCTCGCGGTTCCCGACAATTCGCTGATCGGGCCCGACCTCTACAACCAGATTTTCACCATGCACGGCACGACGATGATGTTCCTCTTCGCCGTGCCGGTCATGCAGGCGATGGGCGTCTATCTCGTGCCGCTGATGGTCGGCACGCGCAACATCGCTTTCCCGCGCCTTAACGCCTACGCCTACTGGATCTATCTCTTCGGCGGGTTGATGCTCTACGTCGCTTTCGCGCTGGACATCGGCCCCGACGCAGGGTGGTTCAGCTATCCGCCGCTGGCAGGCCCCGAGTTTTCGCCCGGCAAGCGGGTCGACTTCTGGGCGCAGCTCATCACGTTCACCGAAGTCTCCGGGCTGTTGAGCTCGATCATCCTCATCACGACCATCCTCAAGCTGCGCGCACCCGGCATGACGCTCGACCGCATGCCGCTCTTCGTGTGGGCGATGCTGGTGACTTCTTTCATGGTGATGTTCGCGATGCCGGCGGTGATGTTTTCGAGCACCGCGCTCATCACCGATCGCCTCGTCGGCACGCACTTCTACAACCCGGCCGAAGGCGGCGACCCGATGCTGTGGCAGCATCTGTTCTGGTTCTTCGGGCATCCCGAGGTCTACATCATCTTCATCCCGGGACTGGGTTTCCTGTCCTCGATCATCGCCACTTTCGCCCGGCGCCCGGTCTTCGGCTATCCGGTGATGGTGCTGTCGCTCATCGCGACCGGTTTCCTGGGTTTCGGCCTGTGGGTGCACCACATGTTCGCCACCGACGCGCCCGAGCTCGGCAAAAGCTTTTTCACCGCGGCGAGCATGGTCATCGCGGTGCCGACCGCGCTGCAGATCTTCTGCTGGATCACGACCCTGTGGAACGGCCGCCTCAATTTCCGCGTTCCGCTCCTTTTCGTGCTCTCGTTCTTTTTCATCCTGCTGATCGGCGGGCTCACCGGGATCATGCTCGCGTCGGTGCCGCTCGACCTGCAGGTGCACGACACCTATTTCGTCGTCGCACACCTGCACTACGTGCTGATCGGCGGCGCGGTGTTTCCGCTCTTCGGCGCGTTCTATTACTGGTTTCCGAAGATGACCGGGCGCATGCTCGACGAGCGCCTCGGCAAGTGGAATTTCTGGCTCTTCTTCGTCGGCTTCAACGTGACGTTCTTTCCGATGCACCACCTCGGCCTCTACGGCATGCCGCGGCGCGTCTACACCTATCCAGCGCACCTCGGGTGGGGCGACCTGAATGCGCTCGCGAGCTTCGGCGCACTCATGATCGCGGTGAGCATGGTGATCTTCCTGGTCAACGTGATTCGCAGCTATCGCCGCGGCGCGCGCTCGCCGCACGACCCGTGGAGCTCGCCGACGCT
>JAQGNC010000455.1 GCA_028292065.1 Betaproteobacteria bacterium | reverse complement strand
CGTGCCGACGATCGAGCCTTTACCCGGCGCGCTGGTGCGCTGCACGTACTCGACCATGATGCGGCTCCACGGCAGATCGGCGCCGAAAGTCATTGCCCCGACGGTGTCGATGATGCAGGTCTTCGCGCGGTCGATCGCCGCGTTGGGGATGACTTCGTAATGGAGTCCGACGGCGAACTCGGCGAGGGTACGGGCGGCAGTCGTCATGGGGGCTAAGGTGCGCGTGTTAAAATCAGACTCCGAGTATAGCGTTTCGCCTCATGCCCCTTTCCGCCCTTACCGCCCTCTCTCCGCTGGATGGACGCTACGCCGCTAAAGTCGCGCCGCTGCGCGAGATTTTCAGCGAATACGCGCTCATCCGCTTTCGTGTTCTGGTCGAAGTGGCGTGGCTGAAAGCGCTCGCCGCCGAGAGCGCGATCCCCGAAGTCCCGGCGTTCTCCGGCGCGACGATCGAGCAGCTCGACCGGATCGTCAGCGGGTTCTCCGAAGCCGACGGCGAAGCGGTCAAGACGATCGAAGCGCGCACCAACCACGACGTCAAGGCGATCGAGTACTTCCTCAAGGAGCGTCTCGCCGGCAACGAGGAAATCGCGCGAGTCACCGAGTTCATTCATTTCGCGTGCACTTCCGAAGACATCAATAACCTCTGCCACGCGCTGATGCTCGTGCGCGCACGAGAAGACGTGATGCTGCCGGCGCTCGACCGCATCGCTGAGCGCCTCGCCGCGCTCGGCCGCGAGCACGCCGACGCGCCGATGCTCTCGCACACCCACGGCCAGCCCGCGTCGCCGACGACGCTCGGCAAGGAAATGGCGAACGTCGCGTATCGGCTGCGGCGCGCGCGGCAGCGCATAGCCTCAGTGTCGCTCCTCGGCAAAGCGAACGGCGCGGTGGGTAACTACAACGCGCACCTGGCTGCATACCCCGAAGTCGACTGGGAGCGTTTTTCGCGCGCGTTCGTGACGGGCCTCGGGCTCGAGTTCAATCCGTACACCATCCAGATCGAGCCGCACGACGCGATCGCCGAGCTGTTCGACGCGTACGCGAGGGCGAACACGATCCTGATCGATTTCGACCGCGACGTGTGGGGCTACATCTCGCTGGGTTATTTCAGGCAGAAGCTCAAGGCCGGCGAGATCGGATCGTCGACGATGCCTCACAAGGTGAACCCGATCGACTTCGAGAATTCCGAAGGCAATCTCGGCATCGCCAACGCCCTGCTGCGGCACATGAGCGAAAAGCTCCCGGTCTCGCGCTGGCAGCGCGATCTGACCGACTCGACCGTACTGCGCAACATGGGCGTCGCGCTCGGCCATACCCTGCTCGCCTACGACTCGTGCCTGAAGGGCTTGAGCAAGCTCGAAGCGAACCGCGAGCGCCTCGTCCACGACCTCGACCACAACTGGGAAGTGCTCGCCGAACCGATCCAGACCGTGATGCGCCGTTACGGCGTCAGCGGCGCGTACGAGCAGCTGAAAGAGCTCACCCGGGGCAAGGAAGGGATCACGCGCGAATCGCTGCAGATCTTCATCAAAGGCCTCGGCGGCATACCCGAGGCCGAGCGCGAGCGCCTGCTCGCAATGACGCCCGCGACTTACATCGGCAAAGCCGTCGAGCTCGCGCGGAAGCTACCGAATGTCTAGTGTTCGGCGTTAGTTTTTAGTGGCTCCCCCGCTAAACACTCACCACTAAAAACTGAAAACTGAATTCCTCATGCCTGCGCATACGATCGACGTCGACCAGACGAGCTTCGATGAAGTGGTGATCGAAGGCTCGCGCAAAACGCCCGTGGTCGTCGATTTCTGGGCGCCGTGGTGCGGCCCGTGCCGCGCGCTGACGCCGACACTCGAGAAGCTCGCCGCCGAATACGCCGGCCGTTTCGTGCTCGCCAAAATCAATTCGGACGAGAACCCGGAGCTCTCGGCGCGCTACAGCGTGCGCGGAATTCCGAACGTCAAAGCGTTCGCCGACGGCGAAGTCGTCGACGAGTTCTCCGGCGCACTGCCCGAAGGCCAGGTGCGCGAGTTCCTCGAACGTCTCGTGCCTTCCCCGGCCGACGATCTGCGCGACGAAGCGGCGGCGGTCTATGCGCAAACCCGCGACACTGAGCGCGCGCTCGAAATCCTCTCGCGCGCCGAAGCGCTCGACGCGTCGAACGACGACATACGGATCGACCGTGCGGCGTTGCTCGCCGACGCGGGACGGCGCGACGAAGCGAACCAGGTGCTCGCGGCGTTGAAACCGCTCACGCAGATGAGCGCGCGCGTGAACGCGCTCAAGGCGAAGCTCGATCTCGCGGAAGGCGCCGCGGATGCCGACGACATCGGAGAGCTCGAGAAACGCATTGCGGCGAACGCCGACGATCTCGACGCGCGCCTTCAGCTCGCTCACGCGCACACCGCGGCGCAGAGCTATCGCGAAGCGCTCGAGCAGTTGCTCGAAATCGTCGGCCGCGACCGCGCCTTCGGCGAGGACGCGGGGCGCAAGACGATGCTCAAGGTCTTCGAGCTGCTCGGCAACTCGGGCGACCTGGTGAGCGAGTTCAGGCGCAGGCTCGCGCGGACGATTAACTAGCAAAGTAAAAGCAGGAACCAGGGACGCGAAGGAAAACGCAAGGACGCCAAGGGGATCGACCAGAAGATGCGGGTGTAGCGGGGCGCATCGACCGCTTGCCGGTCCCGACGTGTCGTAGCATGGCGTCCTTGTCCTTTCCTTCGCGTCCTTCTTTCCTGCTTTTTTTGTCTCCTGTACGAGTTGTAAACCTTTGTAATCCAACGCGCGCGGCCGAAACCAACGACCTACACTGCGCTTCAAAGGTATACGACGCGCGGGTCCCGCGCTCCACGTGAAACGAGGCGCTTCATGTCTGCTCGGTCGAAAGTCATACTGGCGATGCTGCTGTTCATGTGCGGTGCGGCCGCTTATGCCGATCCGCCGGGGCGTGTCGCGCGTCTGAACTACAGCACCGGCGCCGTATCGTTCGCGCCGGGCGAAGCGCCGGACGCGTGGGTGCAGGCGGTGCTCAACCGTCCGCTCACCGCGGGCGACCGCCTGTGGGCCGACCAGACCGGGCGCGCGGAGCTTCACATCGGCTCGACCGCGATCCGCCTGGGCGCGCTGACCAGCGTCGACGTGCTCAACCTCGACGACGACACCCTGCAGGTGCGCCTCGCGCAGGGCTCGATGAACCTGCGCGTTCGCGACCTCGGGCAGGGCGAGACCGTCGAGATCGCCACGCCTGCCGGCGCCGTGCTCGTCAGGCAGCCTGGGAGCTACCGCGTCACGGTCGAGCCGCACGGCGATTCGGCGCGCGTCCTCGTCAACTTCGGCCAGGCCGAAGTCGTGACGCCGCTGCAGACCTATACCGTGCCGTCGAGCCAGGCTGCGACCGTCTCGGCGAGCGGAGGTGCCTCGTTCGAAGTCGCCGCGTACGCCACTGCGGACGAGCTCGATCGCTGGAGCGCGGAGCGCGACCGGCGCGAAGACCGCGTACCGTCGACGCAATACGTATCCCGCGACATGACCGGTTACGAAGACCTCGACCAGTACGGCACGTGGCGCACCCTGCCCGAATACGGCGCGGTGTGGGTGCCGACGCAGGTCGCCTCCGGCTGGGCGCCGTACCGCACCGGCCACTGGGTATGGGTGTCGCCGTGGGGCTGGACGTGGGTCGACGACGCGCCGTGGGGTTTCGCGCCTTTCCATTACGGCCGCTGGGTGCACACCGGCGGCTACTGGGCATGGTCGCCCGGCGCGGTCGTGCGCAGGCCGGTCTATGCGCCGGCGCTGGTGGCCTTCGTCGGCGGGTCGAACTTCTCGGTGTCGGTCACGAGCGGTCCCGCGGTCGGCTGGTTTCCGCTCGGCTGGCGCGAGCCTTACCGGCCGTGGTACCGCGCCAGCGAATCGCACGTGCGCCAGGTCAACGTCACCAACGTGACGAACGTGACCAACATCACCAACGTCACCAACGTGCGCTACGTCAATCGTGAACGGCCCGACGCGGTGACGGTGGTGTCGCGACAGGCTTTCGTGTCCGCGAGACCGGTGTCGCAGGCCGCGCTCAACGTGCCTCGAGCCGAGCTCGCGCGCGCCGAAGTCGTCCGCGATCGCTCGCCGGCCGAACCGGTGCGCGCTAGCATCGCGCCCGAGCGCGCGGGATACCGGCCGCCGGCGTTCGCCGCGAGTCGTGAAGTCGTGTCGGTGACCGCGCCGGCGAGCGCGGCCACGCGCGAGGTGCCCGCGTTTCGCGAGCGAGCCGGCATCGCTCGCACCGATGAAGCGGAGCCCCGGGTGCGCGTGCTGAGGCGCGAGC
>JAQGNC010000443.1 GCA_028292065.1 Betaproteobacteria bacterium | reverse complement strand
GCTCGCCTTTGGTTGCGTTGTCGGACCAGCCGTTCAGCCGATCACTTTCTTCACGACTTCGAGCAGTTTGGCGGGATCGAAAGGCTTGACCAGCCAGCCCGTCGCGCCCGCCGCTTTGCCCTGCGCTTTCATCGAGTCGCCGGCTTCGGTCGTCAGCATGAGGATCGGAGCCGCTTTGTACGCGGGCAGCGCGCGCAGGCTCTTGATCAGCGTGAGGCCGTCCATGTTCGGCATGTTCTGGTCGGTCAGGACGAGGTTCACCGTCTTCGCCTTGGCCTTGTTCAGGCCGTCGACGCCGTCACACGCCTCGACCACGTCGTAGCCCGCGCCTTTGAGCGTGAAAGCGACCATCTGCCGCAGGGAAGCCGAGTCGTCGACCGCCAGTATCGTCTTTGCCATTCGATTAACTCCAACTAGGTGAGTGTGTGTTCAGAACAGTTCGATGTCGCCGGTCTGCATGGACGCCTGCGTCACCGGATTCTTTGCCGTGGCCTCACGCGCCGAATGGATCTCGGCGGCGAGCGCCGCGTTCGCGGCCGGGATCGCGCCGGGCTGCAGCGCCGGGTCCGCGAGCGGACGGGCGCTGCGCGTGACCGCGCTCATGCCGTCGACCCGCTTGCCCACGTGCGCGAGGAGCTGCGTGACCATGTCCTGGAACTGGAGGCTCGTGACCGCCGCGTTGACTTCGGCCTCGAGCTTTTCGGTGCGTTGCGCGAGCTGTCCGGCGGTCTGCTGCATTTCCGCGTGGACCCCGCCGATCTCGTCCATCATCTGGCCGACGCGGCGCTTGGACTGGAGCGCGACGTTCATGTCGCGCGAAGCGATCTCCGCGATCGCGCGCTCGGCGCCCGAAGACGCTTCGTGCATCGACGCGATGTGGGCGTGGATCTGGCGGCTGAATTCGCCGGTGCGCGTGGACAGCACCCGCACTTCGTCGGCGACCACCGCGAAGCCGCGTCCGGCCTCTCCGGCGCGCGCGGCTTCGATGGCCGCATTGAGCGCGAGCAGGTCGGTCTGCTTGGCGATCGCCTGGACTTCGCGCAGCGCGCCCTGGATCGCATTGGCCTGGCCGCGGACCTTGTCGATGAGATCGGTCAGGCCCATCGCAAGCTTGCTGTTCTGGACCGTCGCGTCGACGAAGAACTGCAGGGTTTTGGAAGTCTCGCCGACGAACTCGTCGAAAGCGTGGGTGAGCTTGCTGCCGCTGCCGTCGGTTACGCCGCCGGTCGCAAGGCCGATCGCGAGCGTCTGCTGCTCGCGCGCCTGCACCGTGATGTCGTTGAAGCTCGCGATCAGACGCCCGATCGCTTCGGTGAAGATCGCCTGGGTCTGGGCCACTTCGGCGCGCGTCGAGCAAAGCTGCTCGTCGACCGCGTCGACATAGGCGTTCAGGTGCGGCGCCGGCGGCGGCGCGAGAGCCGCCTCGGCGCGTGCCCGCGCGGCCGACGCGGCGACGCTGCGTGTGCGCAGCCACCAGAGTGCGCCCGCTGCGCAGACGGTGACGAGAACCGCGAGCGATGGCAACGCACCCGACGAAGCGTCGACTGCCTTGCCCTGCGCGAGGGCTGCCCACGCCGCGGCGGCGACCACAACCGCGCCCATCACAGTGGCCGACATATGCACGCTTCGAATTCGCATCAACAGTCCGTTTCGCAGAGTCTTACCGAATCAATCGAGGTTAACCGGCCCGGCCGCGGCTCAAAGCGTCGAACACGACGCCGGATCACCGGCAATTCCGCAGCATTCCTCGCGTGGGAGGCGCGTGCGGCTGCTCGGGTGATGCGCTGTTAACGGCAGCTTGGAATGCGACTTTATGCGCTACTATCGGCCGATGTCAGATACTCCCGACAGCCGGGCGCGCATTCGCCTCGTATGATTTTCGGTTTTGCGAAGAGAGCCCTTACCGGCGATGCGAGCCGCGACCGCGGCGCCGCGCACCTGACCTGATATGGCGGCAGAGGATCAGACAGCCGTCAGCCCCGACGACCGTTTCACCGGCAGCGCAGCCCCTCCCCTGGACCCGCGACCCGCCCTGCTGCGGCTCGCGCGCCGGGGCCTCGTCGTCACCGCGCTCATAGGCCTCGTGGCGGTGTGCGCTGCCGCTTTCGCGCTGTGGCAGATCCGCCAGCACGACGTCGACTCGGCGGTGCGCAACCTGCTGCACGTGGCGCGCGGGCTCTCGGCGCAGACTTCGCGCGAAATCTCCGAGGCCGACCAGGACCTGACGCGTATCGTCGGCGCGGCGCGGCAGCAGCCGGAGCGTCTCCAGGACGCCGAGCAGCGCAGCCGCATCATGGCGCGCAACGTCGAGAGCATCGCGCAGGCCGCGGCGATCGCCTACATCGATCCCGACGGCAGGCGTCACGTGTACACGCGGCTGGGGGCCGCACCCGACCCGGGTTTCCCGCGGCCGGCGAGCGCCGACGGCCTCATCGTGCGCGACGGATCGGATCGCGGGCCCGCGGGGCTCTTTCTTCAGCGCACCGTCTCGCCGGGCGGCGGCATCGTGATGCTGCGCCTGTCGGAGGCGCGCCTCGCGGCGCTCTACGGCGTGTGGCGCGGCGACGCGCCGATGACGGTGACGCTCACCACGCTCGAGCGGCGCACCCTGGTGCAATACCCGCCGAGCGCGGACGCCGCGGGGCGCCCCTTGAGCGCGCTTGGCGGAGCAGGCGCGGCGCGCCTCGTCCACGACGCCGCGGTGCGCTATACGAGCCCGGCCGACGGCACGGTGCATCTGGCGGCGAGCCAGCGCACCTCCGGCTTTCCGCTGCTCGTGCACACCGCGCTCGCCGAACACGACGTGCTCGCGCAGTGGACTTCGCAGAGCGCGGTGGTGGCCGCCGCGACCTTCACGCTGGTGTTCATCGCACTGCTCCTCGCGCGGCGGCACGGCGCGGAGCTCGAGCGCCGCGCCGCGGCGGTGGGGCGGATGCAGATGCTGCAGGACGCACTGGCCGCCGAGGAAGCGAAGCTCCGGACGATCGTTCGCACCGTCCCCAGCGCGGTGTTCCAGGCGCGGCTCGCAGGGCGCCGCGGAATCACGCTGTCTTTCATGAGCGCGCAGATCGAGGCGCTGTGCGGCGTTCCCGCGCAGCTCGCGCTCGGGCATACACGCCGCGCGTTGTGGAAAGTGCCGGGGGCGCATCGCCGCCAGCTGCTCGAAGACGTGTCCGAAGCCGTGCTGCAGGGGGCGGGCTGGGACGTGACCGTGCCGATACACACGCCGCACGGCGTGCGGTGGCTGCGCATCCATGCCGCGCCCGCGGAAGATCACGGCAGCGGCCGCGGGAAGGCGTGGGACGGGATCATCTCGGACGTGACCGAGCAGAAGCTCGCCGAGCGCCAGGTGGTGCTGCTCAACCTCGACCT
>JAQGNC010000407.1 GCA_028292065.1 Betaproteobacteria bacterium | reverse complement strand
CGCTCACGAGCCCCACGATGATGGTCGCGAGCAGCGCGACCGCGATCATGCGATGGCCGCGGCTGAAGAGCCGCCGCTCGACGATCGGCGCGATGGCGTGCACGAGCTCGAACACCAGCAGCCCCGCGAGCAGCGCGGTGATGAGATGCAGCCGCAGGACGAGGACGAGCGCGACCGCCATCATCAGCCATGCAGCGATGTGGACAGCGTCGGGACGTGCAGAGGGCGTGAGGGTCTTCGGCATCGGGTGGCGTGATATCAATGTTCCC
Source organism: Betaproteobacteria bacterium (assembly GCA_028292065.1). Taxonomy (GTDB): domain Bacteria; phylum Pseudomonadota; class Gammaproteobacteria; order Burkholderiales; family SG8-41; genus JAQGMV01. The sequence goes on along the minus strand of JAQGNC010000407.1, from coordinate 5,618 downwards.
CGGAAGATAGCCTCGCACGACTGCGTAATCAATAGCGCGCTGGCGAACGCGGCGGTACGCGGTTACTCTAACCGGGCAGCTCTTCGAACCGGTGCGCGTCTGCGATTCCGGAGCATCCACCCTTCCCTGACAAGCGAATTCCCATGAGTCGATCGAAGAAACGCTGGTTGAGCGGCATCGCCGTATTTCTGCTGCTCGTCGCCGCCGGCGTGTACTTCTTCGACTGGAACCTGCTGCGCGGGCCGATCGCGCGCCGTGTCGAGCACGCCACCGGCCGCAGCTTCGCAATCAACGGCGACCTGCACGTGCGCCTGTCGATGACGCCGCGCATCACCATGAACGGTCTGGCACTCGGCAACGCGGCGTGGGCGAAGGAGCCGATGATGGCGGACATCGGACGGCTCGAATTCACCGTCGAGCTGCTGCCGCTGCTCGGCGGGCGCGTCGTGCTGCCCGAGCTCAGCCTGAGCGAAGCCCGCGTGTCGCTCGAGAAAAACGCGCAGGGCGTGCCCAACTGGCAGTTCGACACCACGAGCAAGGACCCGAATAAGCCGCTGCCTTCCATCGGCGCGCTGACCCTCGACCGTGCCCATATCGATTACCGCGACCCGACGATCAAGACCGACGTCGCGACCGACCTCTCGACGATACCCGCGGGTGAAAAGAACGAAGGCCGGCTCAAGGTTTCGGCAAAGGGCCGGGTCAAAGGCCTGCAGTCGAGCGTGGACGGCACCGTCGGCAGCGTACTCGCGCTCGACCGGGCGGATAAGCCTTATCCGATCACCCTGCGCGCCGCGCTCGGCAGCACTCGCGCCTCCGTCGACGGGACCCTGCTCGATCCGCTGCACCTCAAGGGCGAAAGCCTGCGTTTCGACCTCGAAGGCAGCGACCTCGCACAGCTCTTCCCGCTGATCGGCGTGCCGCTTCCGCCCACCCCGCCGTACAAGCTGAGCGGTCAGCTCGATCACAGCGGCGACGTGTGGACCTTTCGCAAGTTCGCCGGACGCGTCGGTAACAGCGACCTCGCGGGGGATTTCGGCGTCGATCGCGGCCAGACGCCCCAGCTCATCACCGCCGATCTCAACTCGCGCAACCTCGACATGAAAGACCTCGGCGGACTCGTCGGCGCCGATCGCGGCGAAGCGAAAGCGAGCCCGAAACCGCCTCCATCGGACCGCGTGCTGCCGCAGGAGCCTTTCAGCCTCGAAAAGCTGCGGGTCGCGAATGCCGACGTGAAGTTCCGCGGCGAGCGCATCGTCACCGAGAAGCTGCCGCTCGAGAAGATGGTGGTGACCCTGAAGCTGCGCGACGGGGTGCTCTCGCTCGAACCGCTCAATTTCGGCGTGGCGGGCGGCAACCTCGTCTCGCAGATCCGCATGGATGCGCGCGAGCAGCTGATCAAGACCAACGTCGACATGGCGGTGAAGCAGGTCCGCCTCGAGAAGCTCTTTCCGGCCTTCAGGCTCAGTCAGGCGAACGCGGGCGTGATCACGGGACGCACCAAGCTCGCGACGACGGGCAACTCGGTTGCGGCGATGCTCTCCAAAGCGGACGGGGACATGGCGCTGATGATGGAAGGCGGCTCGGTGAGCGAGCTCCTCGTGCGCCTGCTCAACCTGGACGTCGCGAACGCGCTGCCGGTACTGCTCACGGGTGACCGGCAGCTGCCGGTGCGCTGCATGGTGGCGCATCTCGCCGGCAAGAGCGGCGACTTCAAGGTACAGACGCTCGTGCTCGATACCGGCAAAGCGGTCGTCACCGGCAGCGGCGGGATCGACTTCGCGAACGAGGCGCTCGATCTGTCGCTGGTTTCGAAATCGAAAAGCTTCAGCCTCGCGGCGCTGCGGGGGCCGATCCACATCAAGGGGACTTTCAAGAACCCGAAAGTCGGGCCGGACATCGGGAAGGCGCTCGGCCGCGGCGCTGTCGCCGTCGGGCTGGGCATCGTCACCGGCGGTGTCGGCGCGCTGCTGCCGCTGATCGACCTCGGCGGCGCCAAAGACAGCGATTGCGCGAAGCTGATCAGCGAGGCGACACCACCGGCCCAGCAGCAGCAGGCGACCAGCGCCAAACGCTAGCGCGTCGCAATCAGGTGTCGTCGCGAGGAGCGACAGCGACGTGGCGACCTCGTGGCGCACGTAAAAACGGTCCAGGTGGCGGCGTTTTTCGAGCGCCTCGAGATTGCGTCGTCACTGTGTTCCTCGCAATGACACGTCTCGAGCCGGTCGGCGCCTGCCCGTGCGGGTCTTCGTGACGGCTCTACAGGGTCACCAGCACGCGCCCGTCGTGCTCGGCGACCGGATACATCAGCAGCTTCGTGGGCTCGCTCTGGTAGAGCTCGACCCCGGTGATGAGGTCGAACTCGAAGCCGTGCCACGGACACACGAGCACTTCGCCTTCGCGCTCGTATTTCATCTCGCCCGGCTCGCACGGCGGCCATGTACCGCCGATCGTGCCGCGGCACACCGGCGCGCCTTTATGCGGGCAGTGATTGCGCACCGCGCGCAGCTCGCCGGTTTTGAGACGCGTGATGCCGACCTGGCGCCCCGCCACGTCGACGATCCTGAACTGCCCGACGGTGAAGTCTTCCGCGGCGCCGACTTCGATGGCTTTCTTTTCTTTCACGATGGTCCCAGGTCGAATCGATGCTTTTAACGCATCCGGAAAGTCGTCAGCGCGTTGTCCCAGAAAATCTTCTGGCGCTCGGCCGGCGGCAGGCCGCGCAGCGACTGGCCCGGCATGTCGTTGTCCCAGTGCGGGTAATCGGTGCTGAAGCAGAGCTGGTCGTAACCCATGATCTCGATCAGCTTGTCGAGGTCCTTCGGCTCGCGCGGCTCGTCGATCGGCTGCGTCGAGAAGCGGATGTGCTCGTGCACGTACTCGACCGGCGACTTCTTCACCCACGGCACTTCGTGGCGCAGCTGGCGCCAGGTGCGGTCCATGCGCCACAGGAGCGGCAGCAGCCACAGGAAACCGTATTCGACGAAGATCACTTTCAGCCGCGGAAACTTTTCGAAGACCCCGCTGAAGACGAGGCTGTTGACGCTCGATTCGCCCGCCTGCGTGAGCGTCACGTAACGCTCGACGTACGAATCCGGAATCCCGCCCGCGGAGATCGGCGGGCCGTAGTAGATGCTGTCGGGCCCCGTCACGTGCACGAGGATCGGCAGCTCCATTTCAGCCGCCGCTTCGTAGATCGGCCAGTAGTAGCGGTTGCCCATCAGGATGTTCAGCAGCGGCAGCGAGACCGCGACGATCTGCGAGTGCTTGCCGATGCGCCGGATCTCGGCGGCGGACGCTTGCGGGTCCTGCGACGGCACCGACATCGCGAATTTGAGGCGCTTGTCGACCGTGAGCCACTGGTCGATCAGGAAATCGTTGAACGCGGAGCACAGCACGACCGACTCGTCGGTGCCCGCGAGGGTGCTGCACAGCGACCCGGTCTGCAGGCAGTTGAGCACCGCGTGCTCGATCCGGTTCTTTTCCAGCAGGTCCTGCACCAGCCAGTGCGGGTCCGACCCCGACACCCCGCCGCACGGCGGACGCGCGTCTTCGCGGGTGATCGTGCCGTTAGGATGCAGGTACTTGAGCGATCGCGCTTCCGAATTGACTGCGGCGCGCTTGCGCATGAAGCGCTGCACCCACGGGTCGGGCATGTACGGGAACACCGACGCCATGCCGCCTTTGACGTAGGGATGCACGTCGCAGTCGATGACTTTCATCGTGCTCGCAGTGCGTGTAGGGGGCTCGGGTGTGTCCATGGTGCGGACGTCCTGTCGGTTGGCGATCGATGATTATACTTCGCGTTGTTGACGTGGCCGTTCGCATCCTTGGTCCGACCAGCGCACCGGGATGTGAGCGGTGATCAGGAGGTTGCCGCGCAGCGCAGCGGGCGTTTTCCCGTTCGTCATTGCGGCTTGATTCCAGCGGACTTGATCACTCGCGACCACTTGTCGGTTTCCGACCGGATGTAGCTCGCGAACTCGTCGGGCGTGCTCGCGACGACTTCCATGCCTTCGGCGACGAGGCGCTCTCGCAGGTCCGGCGAGCGCAAGCCTCGCGCGATCTCCTGGTAAAGCCTGTCGATCACCGGACGCGGCGTGCCCGCGGGCGCGAGGATGCCGAACCATTGCGTGGCTTCGTAACCGGCAACGCCGCCTTCGGCGATGCTCGGGACCTCCGGCAGCGCTTTGGCGCGCGCCTTCGTCGTCACCGCGAGCCCGCGGAGCCTGCCGCTCTTGATGTGCTGGATCGACGCGGGCACGCTCGGAAAGCCGACGTCGGTCTCGCCCGCGATCAGGCTGATGAGGCTCGGGCCCGAGCCTTTGTAGGCGACGTGCAGCACGTCGATCTTCGCGAGCGCCTTCAGGAGCTCTCCGGAAAGATGAGGACTGGTGCCGGGACCCGCCGAGCCGTATGTGAGGCTGCCCGGCTTGCTCTTCGCGAGCGCGACGAACTCCTTCACCGTTCGCGCCGGCACCGAAGGGTGCACCGTCAGGATGTTGGGCGCGGTCAGCGTGTGCGACACCGGCGCGAAATCGCGAATCATGTCGTAAGGCAGCTTCGCGAACATGCTTGGGTTGATGGTGATCGTCGACTGCGCGGCGAGCAGCGTATAACCGTCCGGCGCCGCACGCGCGACCGTTTCGGTCCCGATGATCGTGGACGCGCCTGCGCGGTTTTCGACGACCGCCTGCTGCCCCGTCTGCTCGGTGAGCTTCTGCGCGACGAGGCGCCCGTTGAAATCGGTTCCGCCGCCTGCGGCAGTCGCGACGATGATCCTGATGGGCTTGCTCGGGTAGCTCTGCGCGGCGACGGGGTGAGCGGCACACACCACCGATACGGCGGCAGCCGCGATAGCGGCATAAGCGTTCGACATGACTGCTCCTCGTTTGTTTTTTAGCGACTGCTCGCAAGCCTGTAGAAGCCGTGCGAGCAGTCTTCTTTGGTGACTGCTCGCAAGCCTGTAGGAGCCGTGCGAGCAGTCTTCTTGGCAGACTGGGCGCAGAACTAGACGAGGCCTGCGTCGAACGTGATGTTGATCCGGCCGAATGCTTCCACGGTCGCCGCGCCGTGGCGCCGCTCGATTTCGGCGCCGGCTTCGGGCGTATACGCGATCAGGTCGCTCATCTTCTGGCGGCCCTGGATGATGACGAAGAGGCGCGCTTTCTCCGTTCCGGTATTTTTGAATGCGCGCATCACCTTGTCCGGCATCGCGACGAGGTCGTACGGTTTCACGGCAAGCGCGAGCTCGTCGCGAAAACCCGAAGTGACGTCCCATTGCCCGTCGAGCACGAAGAACGATTCCTGGGTATCGAAGTGCGCGTGAGGCAGCGGGCCGTCGCCGGGCTCGCATTCGGCGATCGCGAGCGTCAGACCGGGCAGGCCCCTGACCGGCGCGTACTGCGAGCGCCCGACGTGGCCTTCCGGAACACTCAGCGGATACACCGAGCCGGCGGTGAGCCACTCGGTCGCTGCGGGCGGGATGCCGGTGTTGCTGTTCAACTGGCGCTTGTACGGCACGAGGGTTTCGAAGCGCGTGATGCGGCGTTCGACCTCGCCGTCCTGCACTTCGCGCCCGCGCCCGTCGAAAACCACGCCGAGCCGCGAAGCTTCGC
>JAQGNC010000388.1 GCA_028292065.1 Betaproteobacteria bacterium | reverse complement strand
GGTGCCGCCGGCAACATCGGCGTCGAGGTCAGCGCGCGTGCGAGCCCCGACGGCTATACCTTCCTGCTCGGCAACGTCGGCACGATGGCGATCAACCCGAACATGTTTCCGGCGTTCCCGGTGAAGGTCCTGCGCGACCTCGCGCCGGTGACCCAGGTCGTCGACGTGCCGGGCTCGCTCGTCGTACACCCGACGCTGCCGGTGAAGACGACCAAGGACCTCGTCGCGTATCTGAAGGCCAACCCGGGCAAGCTCAATTACGGCACCCCCGGCTCCGGCAGCGCGAACCGCCTCGAGACCGAGATGTTCCAGATCATGACCGGCACCAAGATGGTCCACGTGCCTTACAAAGGCGGCGCGGGCCCGGCGATGACCGGGCTCCTCGCGGGCGAAGTCCAGGTCGCGTTCGTCACCTTTTCCTCGTCGCTCAACTTCTCGAAACAGAACCGCATCCGCATGCTCGGAGTCATCGCGCCCGAGCGCGTGCCGGCGCTGCCCGACATCCCCACGATGCGCGAGCAGGGTTTTCCTTCGATGACCGTCGGCTCGTGGCAGGGCGTGTTCGTCCCCAAAGCGACATCGCAGCCCGTGGTAAAAAAGTTGTTCGATGTCTCGCATGAGACCATGAAGCACGCTGAAGTCGTCAAACGGCTCAATGAAGCCGGCATCAACGTCGTCGTGAGCGAGTCCCCCGCCGCTTTCCGGACATTCTGGGAAGTGGAGAATCAGCGCTTCGGAAAAGTCATCAGGGATGCGAACATCCCGACCGAATGATCGAGGCGGAGTGCGAAATGGGAGCGGCCGGCTTCAAACCGCTGCGTCTTTCATTCATCATTCGTCATTCATCGTTTCGCATTTGCGCGCAGCGTAGGCGCAGCGCCCCAATCAGGAGCACCTAATGAAACTCGGCATGTTCATGATGCCGCTGCACCCGCCGGGCCGCAGCTACCCCGAAACCCTGCGTGAAGACCGGGAGGCGGTCCTGCTCGCCGACCGGCTCGGCTACGAAGAAGCGTTCGTGGGCGAGCACGTCACCGACACCGCCGAGACGGTCACCTCCTCGCTCATGTTCCTCGCGAGCCTCGCTCACGAGACCAAACGCATCAAGCTGGGCAGCGGCACGATCAACATGCCCAACAGCCATCCCGCCGCCATCGCCGCGCAGGTCGCGATGATCGACAACATGCTCGAAGGGCGCTTCATCATGGGAATCAGCCCGGGTGGGCTGATGTCCGACGCCGAAGTGTTCGGCAATTTCGGCCGCGACCGCAACGCGATGTTCGTCGAGTGCATCGACATGGTGCTGAAGATCTGGGAGAGCGAGCCGCCGTACAACCTCAAAGGGCAGTTCTGGGAAGTCACGACCGAAAAGACCATGATTCCGGAGATCGGCCAGGGCGCGATCCTGAAGCCGTTCCAGAAACCGCATCCGCCGATCGTCGGCACCGTCGTCGCGCCTTTCTCGAAAGGCGTGACCGCGATGGCCGAGCGCGGCTGGAAGCCGATCTCGGCGAACTTCCTCATGCCTGAATGGGTGAAAACCCACTGGCCCAATTACGTCCAGGGCCGCAAGAACATCGGCAAGGAAGCGCCGATCGAAGACTGGCGCGTGGCGAAGAGCATATTCGTCGCGGACGACGAGGCCACCGCGAAGCGTTACGGCCATGGGCCCGAAGGGCCTTATCATTTCTATTTCAAGCAGCTCGTTCGCAAGCTGGTCGGTTTCGGCAACCGCGGCAACCTGTTCAAGGTCGACCAGAGCATGCCGGACGCGGCGATCACGCCGGAGTACGTGACCGAGAACCTCGTCATCGCAGGCACGGTCAACAGCGTCGTCGATCAGATCCTCGCTTTCCAGGAGAAGACCGGCGACTTCGGCACGCTCGTCTACGCGTGTCACGACTGGGTCGATGCGAAGCTCGGCAAGCGCTCGATGGAGCTCATGGCCGAAAAAGTGATGCCGGCGGTAAACGCGGCGCTCGAGCGTCGCGCGAAGGCGGCGTAGTACTTCAACCAGCAGCTTCAGATTTTTTTGGAAGAACCCAAACAGTGTTCAATGTCGCAGTCGTCGGTATGGGGTGGTGGGGCAAGATCATCGTCCCGCTCATCAAGCGCAGCAGCAAGCTCGGCGTGTCCAAGGTGGTCGAGGTCAATCCCGCGGGCATTGCGGATTTCGCCAAGCAGCACGGCGTCGAAGTCGTCACCGACTTCGAGAGCGTCCTTCGCGATTCCGGGATCGACGGCGTGGTGCTCTGCACCCCGCACACCCAGCACACCGATCAGATCGTCGCAGCCGCGAATGCGGGCAAGCACGTGTTCTGTGAAAAACCACTGTCGATGACTCGCGCCGACGTGCTGCGCGCAGTCGAGGCGGTGAATCGCAACAAGGTGACGCTCGCGGTAGGCCACGAGCGGCGCTTCGAGCCGCCGATCATGGAGCTCATGCGAGTCGTGAAGTCCGGCGAGCTCGGGGTCCCGCTCCAGGTCGAAGCGAACTTCAACCAGGACAAGTTCCTGAGCCTGCCTGCCGACAACTGGCGCCTCTCGGGCAAGGAAGCGCCGGCGGGGCCGATGACCGCCACCGGCATCCACCTGCTCGATCTGTCGGTCGGCATCTTCGGCGAAGCCGAGCGCGCGTACGCGAGCGTGAAACAGCTCGGCAGTCAGCTCGTCAACGGCGACACGCTCGCGATCCTGGTCTCGTTCAAGAACGGCGGACACGCGCTGATCAGCGCGATCCTCGCGACCCCTTTCGACGGCCGCTTTGCGGTGTACTGCAACAAAGGCTGGATCGAAGTGCGCGACAAGACCCATCCCGAAGCGCCCGAAGGCTGGGTCCTCACTACGTGCCTGCAGGGTGGAAAGCGCACCAGCGTCGAGTACGCACCGGACGAAAACGTGCTCGAGAATCTCTAAGCGTTTGCCGGAGCCGCGCAAGGGGGCGCTCCCTACCCGGTCCCGCAGGAACAGATGATCGCCAACATCTCGGCGCTCGAAGCCATATTCAAGTCGGTCAAATCAGGCATGCCGGAGCGGGTTCCGGCCTGACGTTTCCCATGCGAAAAGCTGCCCCGAACTATGGTGAAGTGCTCGAGCGCGCTGAAAAGCTCGTGCCGACACTCGCCGCCCGCGCGCGCGCGACCGAAGCGCTGCGCCGCATTCCCGATGAAACGATCGCGGACCTGCGCGCGTCCGGCCTGTTGCGCATCCTGCAGCCCAAGCGCGTCGGCGGCGCCGAGCTGCCCTACGATGCGCTCGTGCGAGTCACGGCGATCCTCGCCCGCGGCTGCGGCTCGACGGCGTGGGTCTATGCGAACCTCGCGAACCACGATTTCATGCTCGCCATGTGGCCGGCCGAAGCGCAAAACGAAGTGTGGTCGGAATCGTCCGATCAGCTCATCGGCTCAGCCCTCATGTTCCCGCCCGGCCGCGCGACCAAAGTCGGAGGCGGTTACCGCGTCACC
>JAQGNC010000337.1 GCA_028292065.1 Betaproteobacteria bacterium | reverse complement strand
CGAGCGCGCGCAGCCGATGTGCGAGACGGTTTGAGCGAGCATTCAATTCGGCGTAGCTGAGGCGCGCGTCCCCGCACTGCAACGCTATCGCGTCGGGCGTGCGCTCGACCTGCGCTTCGAACAGCTCGTGGATGCAGCGGTCGTGCGGATAGGCCTCTTGCGTGTCGTTCCACTCGACGAGCAATTGCCGGCGCTCGGGCGCGGTCAGCACCGAGTGGCGCTCGTACCGTGCATCGGGCTCGCGCGAGATGCTCGTCAGCGTGTCGCGGTAATACTCCGCGAGCACGCGCATCTGCTCGTCTTCCAGCTCGACGGCGTCGTAATAGAGACTGAGGGTGACAGCCTGTGACGAGGGCGCGCGGCTGAAACTCACGAGCAGGGTGAAATTGGTTTGCTCGTACGCGGTGGCTTCGAGTATCTCGACGTCCGGAGTCCGGGCAATGCCGTCGTAGACGTGGAAATGGATGAAATTGAAGAGCACTTCGAACAGCGCCTGCCCGCCTCGCGCGCGCTGTATCTCGGCCATGGGATAGCGGCGGAATGGCAGGAGCTCGCATTCGGCTTCGAACACCGAGCGCACCAGGTCGCTCCACGTGCCGCCGGCGAGCTGGAGCCGAAAAGGCACGGTATTGAGGAACAGGCCCAACACCCGCTCGCCGTCGTGCTCCTCGATCCTGCCGTTCGACACGAGCCCGGTCACGATGTCGTCGCTGCTGCCGAGCACGCTCATGACTTTCATGTGTGCGGCGAGCAGCACGCTTTTCAGCGTCGTGCGGGTCTGCTGGGCCGCGCGCGCCAGGTCTTCCGAGAGCCCGGCGCTGAGCTCGATGTCCAGGCGCCCGAGCCTGCGTGTGCGCGTCGGTGCGTCCACTTGCACGGGCTGCGCGTGTTTCCAGCGCGGCAAAGCGGTCACCGGAACATCGGCGAGCTTCGTGGTCCAGTAACGCCTCGCTTCGGGCGACGCGGCGACGCGCCGCTCCATCGCCACAAAATCGCGATAGCGCGCTCGCGGCGCCTCGGGGAGCGGGGCGACGTCCTTGCCGCAAAGCCCCAGGTATTGCTGCACCATCTCGGTCAGCAGCGCCGCCGCGCTCCACCCGTCGAGGATCGCGTGATGCCTGGAAAAACCGAGCTGGAACGATTCGTCGCTGCGCATGAAGACGTGGAATCGCAGCAGGGGCGCCGTGTCCCACGCGAAACCGCGAGTCCTTTGCTCCGCGACCCACGCGTGCACGCGCGCTTCCTGCTCCGCCTGCGGCAGGCTGCGGATGTCGTCGATCTCGAGAGGAATGCACGCGGCGCCGTGCACCAGCTGAAGCGGTTCGGAGTAGGCGCGCGTGTCGAACGAGGTGCGCAGCGCCTCGTGCCTGCGGGCGAGCACATCGAGGGTTTCGCGCAGGCGCCCGGCGTCGAGCGGCGCGCGCAGGTGCATCGTGTCGATGTCGACGTACAGCGAGTCGCCGGGGTGATAGGCGCTGTAGAACAACATGCCGAGCTGGAGCGCGGACGCGGGGTAAGCGTCTGCCACGCCTTCAGGAAGCTTCGCCCGGTCGTGCGCCGCAAGCAGCGCGTAAGGCTCTATCTGGGGCAGCGCTTCGGCAGCGCCAGCGCGCGCGGCAGGGATCACGCGAGCCATCTGCGCGACCGTCTGGTACTGGAACAACTGCTGCAACGAGACCTCGAAACCGGCCTGCTTCAGGCGCGCGAGTATCTGGATGCTGCGGATCGAATCTCCGCCTAGATCGAAGAAGTTGTCTTCCGCGCCGACTTGCTCGACTTTGAGCACGTCGGCCCAGATCCGCGCGAGCATCTCCTCTTCGGGGTTTTTCGGCGCGACGTACTCGGCCCGGCTGCGCCCTTTGAGCGAGTCCGATTGCAGCAACGCTTTGCGATTCACTTTCCCGTTCGGCGTCAGCGGCAGCGCGCTCACCCCGACGTAGAGCGTAGGAACCATGTACTTCGGCAGGCGCTCTTCCAGGAAAGCGCGCAGCGCGTTCGGGTCGATCGGGGTGTCGTGCGCGACGAAGAACGCGACGAGGCGCGCAGTGCCGGCCGCATCTGCGTCGGCGAGAACGACCGCTTCGGTGATCCCCGGATAGCCGGTCATGGCGGACTCGACTTCGCCGGGCTCGATGCGAAAGCCGTGCAGCTTGATCTGTTCGTCGGCCCGGCCGAGATACTCGAGATTGTCGTCGGGCAGGTAGCGCGCGAGGTCTCCGGTCCTGTAGACGCGCCCGCCGTGCGGGTCGAAAGGATCGGCGATGAAGCGCTCGTCGGTCAGCGCCGGGCGATTGAGATAACCCCGCGCGACGCCTGCGCCGCCGATGTAAATCTCGCCCGGAACTCCGACGGGAACCGGCTGCAGGTGCCGGTCGAGCACGTAGATCCGCGTATTGGCGATCGGACGCCCGATCGGGATCGAAGGCGGGATCTCGCGATCCGCCGGAATCTCATAGACGCAGCAACCGACGACCGTTTCGGTCGGTCCGTATTCGTTGACGAGGCGCGACTGCGGCGCGTGCTGCTTCCAGTACTGGACCGACTTCCCGAACAGCGCTTCGCCTCCGATCACGAAGAACGCGGGTGTGCCGGAGACCGGCTCGGGCCCGAGCATCTGGCTGAGCAGGTCGAGATGCGCCGGGGTGATCTTGATCAGGCTGAAACCGGTGTCGCTGCGCAGGAGCCTGCCGAGGCCTTCGATCTCCTCGCCCTCGGGCACGAGCACGATCGGGCGCCCGACGAGCAACGCCGGAAACACGCTCGTGATCGTCGCGTCGAAGCTGATCGACGAATGCACGGGCGCACCGGCGCCGCCGGCGACGTCGTAAGCCTCGATGCTCCAGTCGAGGTAGTTGACGAGCGAGCGATGCTCGATCAGCACGCCTTTCGGCTTGCCCGTCGAGCCCGAGGTGTAGATGACGTAAGCGAGATTCTCCGGCGTGACATTGCTGTCGAGATCGTGGTCCGCCTCCGCGGCGACGGTCGCCGAGTCCGCGTCGACGCTGACCACGCGCACGCCGAACGCGCAGAAGCGCGGCGCGAGGCTCGTCTGCGTCACCAGCAGCGGCATGCCCGAGTCCTCGACCATCAAGCCGAGACGCTCCTGGGGATAAGCCGGATCGAGAGGCACGTAGGCCGCGCCGGATTTCGCGATCGCAAGCAGGGACACGATCATCTCGGGCGAGCGCTCGAGGCACACGCCGACCAGCACTTCGGGTCCCGCGCCGTGCTTACGCAGGGTTCGCGCGAGCCGGTTCGCGCGCGAGTTGAGCTCGGAATACGTAAGCCTGCGCTCCTCGTGCACCACCGCGACGGCGTCGGGGGTGCGCGCCGCCTGGGCTTCGAAGCGCTGATGCAAACACCTGTCGCCGGGATAGTCGCGCTGCGTCCGGTTCAGCCCGACGATCAGGCGGCGCCTCTCGTCTTCTGCGAGGACGCTCAGGCGCGCGACCGCGGTCGCCGGATCGCTCGCCGCGCATTCGAGCAACGTCAGATACTGTTTCGCGAGCGCGTGGACCGCGCTCTGTGCGAACGCATGCGCGTCGTAGACGAAGCTCGCCTCGACACCGCCGCCCGCGCGGCTGCAAGAGAGCAGCATCCTGAACCGGTCGACGCACGCCGACACTTTCCTGAACGAGAAAGAGAGATCTCCCGCGCTGAATACCGCGGGCCGGTCGTGGTACTCGAAACCGATCGCGGCGGTGGTGGGGTCGGTGGGGGGTTGCCCTGGATTCAAACCGGGGTCTGACCCCAAAAGAACCGGGGTCAGACCCCATGCAGGGGTCTGACCCCGGGGGTTTGGGGTCAGACCCCGGTTTGCTCCAGTGTCGCGCCCCATCGCGTCCGCGTGCGCATCGCGCAGCCGCGCCGGGTCGAAATACTCCTGCCACAGGCGCGCGTCGCGCGATGCAGCCGCGGTCTGCCCGAGGATCTCCGCGAAAGGGGTGTCGTCTCCGATCTCGCCGCTGAGCGGCACGTATCGGGTGAAGAGCCCGATGGCGTTTTTCAGCTCTTCGTGCCGGCGTCCGTCGCACCCGAGACCGACCGTGACGCGACCGGCCGACGTGAGGCGCGCGATCAGGCACTGCCACGCCGCCAGCAGGAAAGCCTCGAGTGCGCCCTCCCCCTGCCCCGCGACGGCTTCGATCTTCGCGATCAGCCGCGAGTCGATCTCGCATGCGTGAGACGCCGGGTTGAACGGGCCGTCGGCGGGATGTTCCAGAGGCAGCGGGAGCGGCGCGGCGCACTGGCTTTCCTGCTTCGCCCAGTAGCCGCGTCCGGCGGCGCGCTCGTCCGAGCTCAGCAAATCGTTCAGCCATTCGGAGAGATCGGCGTACTGGATCGGCGTCCCGGACGACGGCGAGCCTGCATCGAGCCCCGCATAGGTGCGCCAGATTTCGACGACGAGGCTTTCGAGCCCGGTGCGATCGACGTGCAGTGCGGGCAGGCACAGCGCGAAGAGATGGGTGTCGGGCGCGGTCGTGACGATCGAATAGTGCAGCGCGGGCCCGCGGCTCATGTCGAAGTGCAGGGTCGCCATCTCCTGCCAGACCGAGTCCGGGCTCGGCGCGGCTCCCGCCGAACAATCGTCCGCTTCGCCCACGAAATCGACGTCGTCCGAGATCGATTGCAGCGGAAACGCCATGCCGGGCAGCAGGACGAGCCGGGTGCGCAGCAGCTCGTGCCGGCGCACCACGTCTTCGACCGCGGTTCTCAGGAGGCTCGTGTCGACAGCGCCGCGGACTTCGACCGCGCACTGCGCGCGGTAAGCGAGCTCGCTGCCCCGGTGGATGGTCCACAGGCGCTTTTGCTGCGGCGAGAGGTGAAAGCCTTCTACGGTCTGACTCGTCATGATCGCTGCCTCTCGCGTTACGCGTGTGACGCCGGGGTGTCGGTATACGGCTGGGCCATGCCCACGACGACCTGGCGTGTGCCCTGGAAAGGCGCGCGTCCGTGCGCGCACAGCATGTTGTCGAGCATCAGGACGTCCCCGGCCTGCCACGAGTAGCGGACCGTGTGCGCGTTGTACGCCGCGCGGATCGCCTGCAGCGCCGACGCCTCTATCGGCGAGCCGTCGCCGTAACACGCGTTGCGCGGCAGGTCTTCCTCGCGCATCTCGCCGAGCAGGTGCTCGCGTATTTCGGGCTCGAGGCTCGACATGTGGAAGAGATGCGCCTGGTTGAACCAGACCGTCTCGCCGGTCTCGGGATGCTCCCGCACCGCGGGGCAGACCTGGCGCGTCTGCAGGCGGCCGCCGTCGCGCCACTGGTATTCGATCCCCGCTCGATCGCAGTAGCGTTCCACCTCGCCGCGATCGTCGGTCTGGAACGTGGTCTGCCAGCTGAGATCGACGCCGGCGCCGTAATTGCGTACATACATCACGCCTTTTTCGATGAAGCGCCAGCGCACCGCGTCGTCTATCGCGGCGAGCACCTTGCGGCTGTCGGCGATCGGGGTTTCCCCGCCGTGCTCCGACGGCTTCACGCAGAAGAAGCCGATCTTCAGCGGCCAGGTGCGCGAATAGGAATTCTCGTTATGCAGCGGGATCGATTGCGACGCGGGGTATTCGGTCGACGTATAGATGTTGCCGCCCACGCGGGTTCGCGGCGTCGAGCGATACGCGTATTCGAGCAGGTCGCTTCCGATCGCCCTGACCACGGCTTCGAACTGCTCGATCCGCAGAACCGCGAAACCGCGGAACAGCACTGCGCCGCGGCTGCGCAGATGCGAGTCGATGACCGCGCGGTTACCGGCGCACCACGCTTCGAGGTCCATCGGGCCTGCCGCGGGCCAGATCACCACGGGCAGACCGGCGTCGGGGCCGAACGGCGCCGACGTGACGAGGTCGTGCGCCGAGACCCTGACCGCTTTTCGTCCGCGCAGTAAGGCGGACACATCCAGACCGTGGTAACTGTCCATATTCGAGTCCCCTATTGGTTGGCTAATCTTTGCCGCTGCCTGTTCTTCAGGCCGCGCAGCAGCGCTTCATCGGCGCGCGCGAATTCGGAATGCTTGTCGGCGTTCATCCTGCCGATCCGCGCTTTCAGCTTTTCGGCGAGCGCGCTGAGGTTGCCCTGCGGTCTCGACGCGATATCGCGCAGCAGCTCGGTGAAGAGCGCGACGAGCTGTTCCGCGGTGTACGCGTCGAAGAGATCGGTGCTGTAAGTGAGGCTCCCGGTGAGGCGCGTGCGCGTTTCGGTGAGCGTCAGCATCAGGTCGAACTTGGCTGAGTATTCCTCGAGCGCGAGCGGAGTCAGGCGAAATCCCGGCATGTCGAGCGCGAGGTCGAAGTCGTTCTGGTAGTTGAACCAGACCTGGAAAAGCGGCGCGTGGGCGAGGCTGCGAGTCGGCTGCAGCGCTTCGACCAGGGTCTCGAAAGGCACGTCCTGGTGCGCATAGGCGTCGAGCGTGGTGCGCTTCACGCGATCGAGCAGATCGCTGAAGCTCGGGTCGCCCGACAGGTCCACGCGCAGCACGAGCGTGTTGACGAAAAATCCGATCAGCGACTCGAGCTCGGTGCGCGTGCGGTTGGCGATCGGCGAGCCGATGACGATGTCTGCCTGCGCGCTGTAGCGCGAGAGCAGTGTCGCGAAGGCCGCGAGCAGGGTCATGAACAGGGTCGCGCCGGCCTGCTGCCCCAGCGCCTTCAGCGCCGCCGGCAGGTCTGAAGGCAGCTCGAAATGCACGACGGCGCCGCGGAAGCTCTGCACCGCCGGACGCGGCCGGTCGCTCGGCAGCTCGAGCACCGACGGCGCGCCCGCGAGCCGGTCGCGCCAGTATTGAAGCTGCGCCTCGAGCGCCGCCCCTTGCAGGCGCTCGCGCTGCCAGTGCGCGTAATCGGCATACTGGATCGGGAGCTCGGGCAGCGGCGAAGGCTCGCTCCTCGCGAACGCGCGGTACAGCGCGCCGATCTCGCGGACGAGCACGCCGATCGACCAGCCGTCGAAGACGATGTGATGCAGGGTCATCAGCAGCACGTGGTCGTGCGGCCCGAACTTCAGCAACGCCGCTTTCAACAACCGCCCGGCGGCGAGATCGAATCCTTCTTCCGCCTGCTGCTGCGCCGAGCGGCGTATCGCATCGACGCGCGCCGCACCCGTGGCGTCGAGCTCGATGACCGGCAGCTCGAGCTCGAACACCGCCCCCACCTGCTGCACAGGGTTGCCTTCCACCAGCGGAAAGCTCGTGCGCAGCACTTCGTGGCGGCGGATCAGCTCGCCGAAAGCGGTGCGCAGCACGGTCACGGCGAGCGGCCCTTCGATGTGGAGCGCCGCCGGAATGCCGTACGCGGCGCTCGCGCCTTCGAACTGGTTCGCGAGCCACACCGCCTGCTGCGCGAAAGACAGCGGCAGAGGCGCGTCGCGCGAGACCCGAGTGAGGGGTTGCATGGCGGCTTCGGAGCCGTCGTGCGCGCGCTCGATCCACGCGCTGAATTCGGCGAGCGTCGGCTGCTCGAAAAGCACGCGCAGCGGCATCTCGATCGCGAAGCTGTCGCGCAGACGGCCGATCATCTGGATGACGAGCAGCGAATGTCCGCCGATATCGAAGAAGTTGTCGTGCACACCGACGCGCTCGACCTGCAGCAGCGCCTGCCACAGCGCGGCGATGCGCTTCTCGGTGTCGGTCTTGGGCGCATCATAAAGCTTCGCGCTCGCGACCGAAGCCCCTTCCGCCGCCGGCAGCGCGCGCCGGTCGATCTTGCCGTTCGGGTTGAGCGGCATCGCGGCCAGCATCAGGAAAGCCGCGGGGATCATGTAACCGGGCAGGCGCTCCTGCAGAAACCGGCGCAGCTCGCTCGCGTGCGGCGCAGGCTCGGCCTCGGCGACCACGTACGCGATCAGGCGCTTGGCGCCTTCGGCGCTGTCGCGTGCGAGCACCACCGCTTCGCGCAAACCCGGGTGCTGCAAGAGCGCCGCCTCGATCTCGCCGAGCTCGATCCGATAGCCGCGGATATTCACCTGGTGATCGAGGCGGCCCAGGAACTCGAGCTTGCCGTCGCGGCGATAGCGCACGAGGTCCCCGGTGCGATACAGCCTCGCACCGGCTTCGCTGAAAGGATCATTCACGAAGCGCTCGGCGGTGAGCTCGTCACGGTTCAGGTACCCTCGCGCGAGTCCGTCGCCGCCGATGTAAAGCTCTCCGGGGACGCCGACCGGCACCGGGTTGCGATGGGCGTCGAGCACGTACAGCCGCGTATTCGCGATCGGCCGGCCGATGGTCACCGGCTCGTCGCTGCCCCGGTCGAGGTGCACGAAAGTCGAATACGTCGTGTCTTCCGACGGGCCGTAGAGATTGAAGACGCGCTCGACCCCGGTCATGTCGTAAATGCTCTTCACCAGCGCGCCTTGCAGCGGCTCGCCCGCGAGCCCCACGACCTTGACCGACGCAGGCACTGCGCCGAGGCGCACCAGCTCGGTCATCGCCGAAGGCACGGTGTTGATGAAAGTCACTGAGCTCGCCTCGGCGAGCGCCGGAAGCTCCAACGCATTGCCGATCAGGATCACCCGGTCGCCCCAGCTCAGCGGCAGGAAAAGCTCGAACACCGACAGGTCGAAGCAGATCGAGGTGCACGCGAGCATCCCCGCGCGCTCTTCAGGCGAAAACGTATCGCGCGCCCAGTGCAGCAGCACCGCGGCGCTGCGATGCTCGATCGCGACACCCTTGGGCTGGCCGGTCGAGCCCGAGGTGTAGATGACGTAGGCGAGGTCGCGAGCGCTCCTCACTCGCTCGAGGTTCTCCGCCGGCTCGCTCTCGCATGCAGAGCGCTCCGCATCCATGTCGAACACCGGTGCGGTGCCCTGCGCCAGTTCGGCCCACCGCGGATGCACGAGCACCAACGCGGCGCCCGCGTCGCGCAGCATGAAAGCGACGCGCTCGCGCGGGTACGCCGGATCGAGCGGCACGTACGCCGCGCCGGCCTTGAGCACCGCGAGCAGGCCCACCACCAGATCGACCGAACGGTCGAGACAGATGCCGACGAGCGAACCTGCACCGACGCCGAGCGCGCGCAGCCGATGCGCGACACGGTTCGCCTGCGCGTTCAGCTCGGCGTAGGTGACGCGCGAGTCCCCGCACTGCAGCGCTGGCGCGTCGGGCGTGCGCTCGACCTGCGCTTCGAAAAGCTCGTGGATGCAGCGGTCGCTGCGATAGTCGACGTGCGTGTCGTTCCACTCGACCAGCAGCTGCCGGCGCTCCGGCGCGGTCAATAGTGGCGCGCTCGAGATCGGCTGCCCTGGTTGCGCCGCAAACGCTTCGAGCAAAGTGCGGTAGTGGCCGACCATGCGTCGAACCGTGTCCGCATCGAAGAGATCGGTGCTGTATTCGATCGTCCCCGACACGCCTTGCGCGCCTTCTTCGAGCAATACCAGCAGATCGAATTTCGCCGATTCGCTTTCCACCGGCAGCGCTTTGACCGACAGCCCCGGGATCTGCAGCGGGCCCATCGGCGCGTTCTGCAGGACGAACATCACCTGGAACAGCGGCGAGTGACTCAGGCTGCGGGTCGGCGCGAGCGCTTCGACCAGCTTTTCGAAAGGCGCGTCCTGGTGCGCGTACGCTTCCAGGGTCATGCGCTTCACGCGGTCGAGCAGCGCGGTGAAGCTCGGGTCGCCGGAAACATCGACACGCAATACGAGCGTGTTGACGAAGAAGCCGATCAGCGACTCGAGCTCGGTGCGCGTGCGATTGGCGATCGGCGTGCCGATGACGATGTCCTCCTGCGCGCTGTAGCGCGCGAGCAGCGTCGCGAACCCCGCCAGCAGCGTCATGAACAGGGTCGCCCCGGTCTGCGGCCCCAGCGCTTTCAGTCGCGCGAGCAGCTCCGCCTGCAACTCGAAATGCACCGACGCGCCGCGAAAGCTCTGCGCCGCGGGACGCGGCCGGTCGCTCGGCAGCTCGTGCACCGCGGGCGCGTGCGCGAGTTGCCCGCGCCAGTAGCGCACTTGCTCATCGAGCACTTCGCCCTGCAGGCGCTCGCGCTGCCACTGCGCGAAATCCGCATACTGAATCGGCAGCTCGGGCAACGGCGACGCGATGCCTTCGACGAAACCGCGGTACAGCGTGCCGATCTCGCGGATCAACACCCCGATAGACCAGCCGTCGGAGACGATGTGGTGCAGGCTCATCAGCAGCACGTGGTCGTGGGGCGCGAAGCGCAGCACCGCGGCCCTGAGCAACGGGCCGGTGGCCAGATCGAATCGCTCTGCCGCCTGCCGCCTGGTCCAGCGGCGTATCGCCTCGTCACGGTCGGCGCCTTCGAGCTCGATCAGCGCCAGCTCGGGCTCGAACGCCGCCCCCACCTTCTGCACCGGCCGGCCCGCGACCAGCGCGAAGCTCGTGCGCAGCACCTCGTGGCGCCTGACCAGCTCGCCGAAAGCACGGCGCAGCACCGCGACGTCGAGCCTGCCCGCAAGCTCGGCGACGATCGGCAGGTGGTAGGTGCTCGCCTCCATGTGATCGAGGAACCACAGGCGTTCCTGCGCGAAGGACAGCGGGATGGCGTCGCCGCGGGCGTGGCGCGCGATCGGCGCGAGGGACGCGCCTGCGGGGCGCTGTGCGAGTGCGGCGTGCTGCATCAGCGCGATCAGGTCGGCTTTACGCGCGCCGAGCTCGGCGTGCAGCGCCGGGGTGAGCGTGCCTTTCGGCGCGCGCAGGCGCAGCTGGCCGCCTTCGACCCAAAGCTTCACGTCGAGGCCGCGCAGGCGCGACAGGAGCTCGAGGCTCGGCGTCATACGGTGACCTCTTCCTCGTTATCGCCGACCGCAAGCGCGGACCGGACGGCTTCGCGGTTCACCCAGATGACGGTATCGACGTAGTCGGCAAGGCCCGCCAGCGCGGGCACTTCGAACAGGACTCGCAGCGGCACCTCGATGCCGAATGCGTCGCGCAGGCGCGCGACCAGCTGCGCGCCGAGCAGCGAATGGCCGCCGAGATCGAAGAAGTTGTCTTCGACGCCGATGCGCTCCACGCCGAGGATGTCTGTCCATATGCGCGCGACGGTTCCCTCGGTCGCGTTGCGCGGCGCGACGTATTCCTGCGCGGACTCGGCGCCGGCGGCAGCGGGCAGGCGGTTGCGATCCACTTTGCCGTTGGCGCCGAGCGGCATCGAATCCAGCATGACGAAAGCCGAAGGCACCATGAAAGCCGGCAAGCTCTTTCCAAGCTGCTGCCGCAGCTCGGCTGCGAGGGCGTGCCCGGGCGACGCCCGCGCTTCACCCGTTTCGTCATCGCCTTGCGTGCCGGGCGCTTGCGGCACTGCATACGCCACGAGACGCTTGTCGCCGGTGCGGTCTTCGCGCGCGACCACCACCGCCTCGCGCACGCCGGGATGCTTCAGGATCGCGGCTTCGATCTCGCCGAGCTCGATGCGATAACCCCTCACCTTGACCTGGTGGTCGAGCCGGCCGAGATACTCGATGTTGCCGTCGGGCCGATGCCGCGCGAGGTCTCCGGTCTTGTAGAGGCGGTCACCGGGCTGCGCGCCGAACGGGTCGGCGATGAACTTTTCCTGCGTGAGCTCGGGCTTGTTCAGGTAACCGCGCGCGAGGCCGACCCCGCCGATGTGGAGCTCTCCGGCGACCCCTATCGGCACCGGCTCGAGATGCGCATCGAGTATGTAGAGGCGGATGTTGCCGATCGGCGCGCCGATCGGCACCACGGGGTCGGTGCTGTCGCGCCGGCATTCCCAGTAACTGACGTCGATCGACGCTTCGGTCGGACCGTAGAGGTTGTGCAGCTCGCACGCGTCGAAGGTTGCGAAGAAGCGCTGCTGCAGGTCGTAGGGCAAGGCTTCGCCGCTGCAGATCGTGCGGCGGAGCGATTCGCAGCTCGCGGCCCCCGGATCGGCGAGGAACGCGCTCAGCATCGACGGCACGAAGTGCAGCGTCGTCACCCGATGCTCGCGTATCAGGCTGACGAGGCGCGCGCTGTCGCGATGGTCGCCGGCGCCCGCCACTGCGAGCGCGGCGCCGGTCATGAAAGGCCAGAAGAACTCCCATACCGAGACGTCGAAGCTGTAAGGCGTTTTCTGCAGCACGACGTCGCTCGCGTCGAGCGGGTATTGCGCCTGCATCCAGTGCAGGCGGTTGAGCAGTCCGCGATGGGGAACCGCCACGCCTTTGGGCGTGCCGGTCGAGCCCGAGGTGTAGATGACGTAAGCGATGTCGTCGGGCGTGAGCGCAGTGCCCGGATTGCCGGCGGGCGCGTGGGCGATGCGCGGCCACTCGGTGTCGAGCGCGATGACCGGCCTGCCTTCGGCGCACCAGCGCTCTCTAAGCGCGGAGTGCGTGAGCAGCACGCCGATGCCGGCGTCCGCAGCCATGTAGTCGAGCCGCTCCGCCGGATACTCGGGATCGAGCGGCAGGTACGCGCCGCCGGCTTTGAGCACCGCGTGCAGCGCGACGACCATGTCGATCGAGCGCTCGAGACACACGCCCACGACCGATTCGCGCCCGACGCCGATCGAGCGCAGGTAGTGCGCAAGCCGGTTCGCGCGAGCGTTGAGCTCGGCATAGCTCAGGCACTCCGCGCCGCATTGCACGGCGAGCGCGTGCGGCGTGCGCCCGGCCTGCGCTTCGAAAAGCTCGTGGGCGTAGCGGTCGCGCGGATACTCGATCCCGGTGTCGTTCCACTCGACCAGCAGCTGATGACGCTCCGCCGCGGTGAGCAGCGGTGCGCGCGAGATCGCCTGCGCGGGCTGCGCTGCAAGCGCTTCGAGCAGGCTCCGGTAGTGACCGGCCATGCGCTCGATGGTGCGCGCGTCGAAGAGATCGGTGCTGTATTCGATCGTGCCTTTGAGGCCGTGCGCGGTTTCCTCGAGCACGACCAGCAGGTCGAACTTCGCCGAGCCGCTTTCGACCGGCAGCGGCGTGACCGACAGCCCCGGGAGCTCGAGCGCGTCCATCGGGGCGTTCTGCAGCACGAACATCACCTGGAACAGCGGCGCGTGGCTCAGGCTGCGCACCGGCTGCAGCGCTTCGACCAGCTTCTCGAAAGGCACGTCCTGGTGCGCGTAGGCGTCGAGCGTCGTGCGCCTCACGCGAGCTAGCACCTCGTCGAAGCTCGGGTCGCCCGCCAGGTCCACTCGCAGCACCAGCGTGTTGACGAAGAAGCCGATCAGCGACTCGAGCTCGGTGCGGGTGCGATTGGCGATCGGCGTTCCCACCGCGATGTCGGCCTGGCCCGAATAACGGTGCAGCAGGACCGCGAACGCCGCGAGCAGGTTCATGAACGCGGTCGTGCCGTGCGCCGCGCCGACGGCCGCGAGGCGGTCGCGCAAGCCGCGCGGAATCTCGAAACGGTGCAGCGCCCCGCGATAGCTTTGCACCGCGGGCCGGATGCGGGGCGTGGGCAGGGACAGGACCGGCACGTGTGCGAGCTGCTCGCGCCAGTAGGCGATTCCTGCGTCGAGCACTGCACCCTGCATCCGGTTGCGTTGCCACGCGGCGTAATCGACGTACTGGATCGGCAGCGGTGCAAGCGGCGAAGCGGCGCCCTTGCCGAAAGCGTCGTAGAGGACCGCGAATTCCCTGATCATCACGCCCATCGACCAGCCGTCGGAGATGATGTGATGCGTGGTGGCGATGAGGACGTGATCGCCGTGTCCGCAGCGCACCAGGCGCGCCCGGAACAGCGGGCCGGTGGTGAGATCGAGCCGGCCACGCGCTTCGTCGTCGATGAGGCGCTCGAGTGCGGCTTCGCGCTCGATTTCCGCGAGATCACGCAGGTCGTCGATCCGCAGCGCCCAGTCGAGCGCCGCGTGCACCACCTGGATCGGCGTGCCGTCCTGCGTGTCGACGAAAGTCGTTCTCAGCGCCTCGTGCCGGGCGACGATCTCCTGGAGCACCCGCTGCACCCGCGCGGCATCGAGCGCACCGGTCAGGCGCAGCGCGGCGCTGTTGTTGTAGACCGCGGCGTGCTCGAGCCCGAGCCGGTCGAGGAACCACAGGCGTTGCTGGGCGAAAGAGAGCGCGAGGTCCTGCGTACGCGCCACCGGCACGATCGCGTCGACGTGATCGCCGGTGCCGGAGCCGCGCAGCTCGTCGATGCGCGCCGCGAGCGCGCGCAGGGTCGGCGCTTCGAACACGCCGCGCAACGGCAGCTCGGCGTGGAGCGCGGTGCGCAGCCGCGACACCATCTGGGTCGCGAGCAGCGAATGTCCGCCGAGCTCGAAGAAGTTGTCGTGAACGCCGACGCGCTCGACCTGGAGCAGCGCCTGCCAGACCGCTGCGATCGCTTTCTCGGTCTCGCTCGCGGGGGTTTCGTACACGTTCGCACGCGCCACCGCCGCGCCGTCGGGAGCCGGCAAGGCGCGCCGGTCGATCTTGCCGTTGGGCGTGAGCGGCAGCGCTTCGAGGAACACGAAAGCCGAAGGGATCATGTACTCCGGAAGTTGCTGGCCGAGGAAGCGGCGCAGCGCGGCAACGTCAGGCGCGGCGCCTGCGGCCGCGGCCACGTAGCCGACGAGGCGTTTGTCGCCCGCCTCCTCCCGCACCGTCACCGCGGCAGCCTTGACGGCGGGATGCTGCGACAGCGCGACTTCGATCTCGCCGATCTCGATGCGAAAACCCCTGATCTTGACCTGGTGGTCCACGCGCCCGAGGAACAGCAGCTCGCCGTCGCCGGTATGGCGCGCGATGTCGCCGCTGCGGTACATCCGCGCGCCGGGGTCGCCGCAGAACGGGTCGGCGACGAACCTCGCCTCGTTCAATTCGGGCCGGTTCAGATAGCCGCGCGCGACGCCGGCGCCTCCGACATAGACCTCGCCCGCGACCCCGACCGGCACCGGCTGCAGCTTCTCG
>JAQGNC010000336.1 GCA_028292065.1 Betaproteobacteria bacterium | reverse complement strand
CTGCGCACAACGAGGCCGAAAGCGCCGAGCAGCAGCGCGATCCCGAGCGCGCCCGCGCCGGGCCCGTTGAGCTCGCGCGCGGCGAGGCCGCAGAAAAGAAGCGCCAGGAGCGCCCACAAGCCGGTCGCGAGCCGCGCCGCGTCGTGCAGCGCAAGCGCGGGGGAGAACAGCACCGCGCTCAGCGCGGCGCTGAGGTAGTAGAGCGGAGGCTCCTTGAGGAAAGGCTCGCCGGCGAGCGTAGGCGCGATCCACGAGCCGCCGCGGATCATTTCGTATACGACGCCGAAGGAGTACGCCTCGTCCGGTTTCCACGGGTCGTGCGCGATGAGCCCGGGAAGCACCCACGCGAGACACAGCACGACGAGCAGGAGGTGGCGCCGGGAAATCGGAAACAGGGTGCTGCCGTGCGCGATTGAGTTGGACATGCTCTTGTTCTTGAGTCTCGCTCGATTATCGCATTTCGCCTGCGCGCACTGCGCGCGAATTCGGTGCGCTCCGCACTGAATGCGGGCGTCGCGCGCCTCAGGCGCATTCCGATTCGCTTGGTCGTCAAGCGAATCGCCGGCATGTTTTCCCTGCAAAAACAGCTTCCTCGTACGACCCGCGCCGTGGTGCACGCACACCTGGTATGCATCGTGCGAAAGACGGGCGGCCGTAAATAAAACGGGGAGACCAGCAATGTCCGCTTTCAGGAATCCGTTCGATCCCGACGTGAAGCTCGGGTGCAGTTGCGGCAGCCACGCGAGCGCCTCCGAGCACGAAGCCGCGCACGGCGATGCGCTCGCCCGCTCCAACGACGTCGAAGCGCTGCAAAGCCGCGTGGTCGAGAACGCGGTCATGCGCGCGCTTTTTCCCCACGACGCGACTCGCCGCAGCT
This sequence comes from Betaproteobacteria bacterium, assembly GCA_028292065.1. Lineage (GTDB taxonomy): Bacteria > Pseudomonadota > Gammaproteobacteria > Burkholderiales > SG8-41 > JAQGMV01. The sequence goes on along the minus strand of JAQGNC010000336.1, from coordinate 3,065 downwards.
TCATCCGCGCGGTGGGCAGCGGCACCGCGCTCGCCGCGATCTCGTCGCTGTTTCCCCTGGCGGCGGCGAAAGACGCTTTCGCGCAGAGCGGCAAGGTCGAAAAACCCAACCTCAAGGTCGGTTTCATCCCGATCACCTGCGCGACACCGATCATCATGTCGCAGCCGATGGGTTTCTACGGGCGGCAGGGTCTCAATGTCGACGTGGTGAAGACCGCCGGCTGGGCCGTCATCCGCGACAAGACGATCAACAAGGAATACGACGCGGCGCACATGCTCTCGCCGATGCCGCTCGCGATCACGCTCGGCGTCGGCGCGAGCCCGCTGCCGTACACCATGCCCGCGGTCGAGAACATCAACGGCCAGGCGATCACGCTCGCCATGAAGCACAAGGACAAGCGCGATCCGAAACAGTGGAAAGGCTTCAAGTTCGCGGTGCCTTTCGACTACTCGATGCACAACTACCTGCTGCGCTACTTCCTGGCGGAGCACGGCCTCGATCCCGACCGCGACGTGCAGATCCGCTCGGTGCCGCCGCCGGAGATGGTCGCCAACCTGCGCGCCGACAACATCGACGGCTTCTTAGCACCCGACCCGGTGAACCAGCGCGCGGTGTACGACGGCGTGGGATTCATCCACATCCTGTCGAAAGAGATCTGGGACGGCCACCCGTGCTGCGCGTTCGCCGCGAGCCGCGAATTCGTGACGCAGTATCCCGGCACCTATCGTGCGCTCCTGAAAGCGATCGTCGACGCGACCGCTTTCGCGTCCAAGGCCGAGAACCGCAAGCAGATCGCGGAGGCGATCGCGCCGGCGAATTACCTCAACCAGCCGGTGACGGTGGTCGAGCAGGTGCTGACCGGCACGTTCGCCGACGGGCTCGGCAACATTCGCAAAGAGCCCAACCGCATCGACTTCGATCCTTTCCCCTACCCGTCTTTCGCGGTGTGGATACTCACGCAGATGAAGCGCTGGGGCCAGCTCAAAGGCGACGTCGATTACGCGAAAGTCGCGCGTGAAGTGTTCCTCGCCACCGACGCCGCAAAGCTGATGAAGGAAGCGGGAATGAAACCGCCGGGCAGCCCGAACAAGAAATTCGTCGTCATGGGCAAGGAGTTCGACCCCATGAAGCCCGACGCGTATCTCGCGAGCTTTGCCATCAAGAGGACGGCTTAACGCATGAAAGGCCTGTCGACCTGGGGCGCGCCGCTGCTTTCTCTCGCGATCCTGCTCGTCTTCCTCGGCATCTGGCACGCGGCGACGCTGCCGGACGCCGGCAGGCAGGTCGTGACCGACGAGTATGCGAAGCTCGTCGGCGGCGCCGCCGCGACCGGGCAGAAGTCGGCGTTCCCCACGCCGGCGGACGTCGGCCGCAAGCTCAGGGAACACCTGAGCGATCCGTTCTACGACAAAGGCCCGAACGACAAAGGGATCGGCATCCAGCTCGCGTACTCGATCGCACGCGTCGCGCTCGGATTTTTTCTCGCGGCGCTGGTGGCGATCCCGGCCGGGTTCCTGATCGGCATGTCGCCGATCACTTACCGCGCGCTCGATCCTTTCATCCAGGTGCTGAAACCGATATCGCCGCTCGCGTGGATGCCGCTCGCGCTGTTCACGCTGAAAGACAGCTCGGTGTCGGCGATCTTCGTGATCTTCATCTGCTCGATGTGGCCGATGCTCATCAACACCGCTTTCGGCGTGGCGAGCGTGAGGAAGGAATGGCTCAACGTGGCGAAGACGCTCGAAGTCGGGGCGATGCGCAAAGCTTTCCGAGTCATCCTGCCGGCGGCCGCGCCGACGATCATGACCGGCATGCGTATCTCGGTCGGCATCGCGTGGCTCGTCATCGTCGCCGCCGAGATGCTCGTCGGCGGCACGGGCATCGGCTACTTCGTGTGGAACGAGTGGAACAACCTGTCGATCGCCAACATCATCAGCGGCATCCTCGCGATAGGGCTGGTCGGCATGATGCTCGATGTCGGGCTGGCGAAGCTGACGAAGCTCGTTACTTTCCCGGAGTGACGATATGACCGATCCGTTGATCCGAATCGAAGGCATCGCCAAGCGCTTTCCCGGCCGCAGCGGCGCTGCGACGACCGTGTTCGAAGACCTGCACTTCTCCGTGGAAGCGGGCGAGTTCGTGTGCCTCATCGGTCACTCCGGATGCGGCAAGACGACGATACTGAACGTGCTCGCGGGCCTCGAAGAAGCCTCCGAAGGCTACGTCTTCGTCGGCGGGCGCGAAGTGAACGGGCCGAGCCTCGACCGTGCCGTCATCTTCCAGAGCCACGCGCTGATGCCGTGGCTGACGGTCATGGGGAACATCGCGTTCGCAGTGGCTTCGCGCTGGCCCGAATGGACCCGCGAGAAAACCCACGCGCACTGCCAGCAGTACATCGATCTCGTGAACTTGACCGGCGCCGAGAAGAAGCGTCCCGCCGAGCTCTCCGGCGGCATGAAGCAGCGGGTCGGCATCGCGAGAGCGCTCGCGATACAGCCCAAGACCCTGCTCATGGACGAGCCTTTCTCCGCGCTCGATGCGCTCACCCGCGGCGTGCTCCAGGAAGAGGTCCTGCGCATCTGCGCCGAGACGCGCCAGACCGTCTTCATGATCACCCACGACGTCGACGAAGCGATCCTGCTCGCCGACAAGATCGTGCTGATGACCAACGGCCCTCGCGCGAGGATCGCCGAGATCGTCGTCAACACCATGCCTCGCAGCCGCACGCGCCACGACCTGCACAAGCACCCGCACTACTACCGCATCCGCAACCACCTGATCGAGTTCCTCGTCGACCGCTCGCGGGCGTTCGGGGAATCGAACGCCGATGCGGGATACGACCCGCGCAACCCGCCGCTCGTGAAGCCCGGCCTCGACCCGGCGGAAGCGAGCGCGGCCGAATCGACGATCGACCGGCTCGCCGCACCGACCCTCGTCGCGGTGCGTTGAGCGCTTTTTTATATTCGCCACGTCCCGCAAGCGGGACGAAACGATTTTTTTATCATCGTCACGCGCCATGCGGGGCGTGACGTAACCAAGAGGAGACCACCGATGAAGAAATCCGA
>JAQGNC010000362.1 GCA_028292065.1 Betaproteobacteria bacterium | reverse complement strand
CGACCGGATATTCGGCCGCCACGAGCCGCGGAAAGAGCATGAGGCCGCCGCGATTGATCACGTAATCGTGGTTGCCTTCGATGAAACGGGCGCCGCGAAGCTTGGTCACGCTCAAGTACCGCCGGTTGATCCCGAACTTCAGCGGTCTGACGAAAAGCGACAGCATGCCGTGCACGATGCTCTGCACCTGGACGTCGGGGCCGATCGCGCTGCGATCGTCGAGCAGGAGCACAGTGCAGCGCATCTGCGAGAAGCGCTGCTTGAAAGTGAGTATCTGGCGCCGATATCTCAGCGCGTTCTGGGCGAGCAGCCGCATCTCGGAGAGCGAATCGAGCACCAGCCTTGACGGCTGCAGCTCGGCGATGCGCTCGAGCAGGAGCGTGCTGAGATTGTTGAGCTCGACTTCGGCCGGCTGGAACAGGCTGTTCTTCGATTTGGTCGTGAGCGTCTGCTCGATCTCCGAAAGCTCGATGATGGCGATGCCTTCGAGGCTCCAGCCGTGGGAGTCGGCGACCGCGTCGAGCTCGACCTTGGTCTCGGACAACGTGACGTACAGGCACTTTTCACCGCGCCGGACGCCTTCAAGCAGGAACTGCAGCGCGAGCGTGGTCTTCCCCACGCCCGGGTTGCCGTCGACGAGGTAGAGCCGGTCGCGCGGCAGCCCGCCGTAGAGGACATCGTCGAGACCGGGAACGCCGGTCGCGGACTGTGAAGGACGTTCAGGAGGGGCCATTCAGGCGCTTTCCGGGGTTAAGGGACGGCGACACCGCCCGGTCAAGGGACCGCGGCAGCGCCCGGTTAAGGACGGCGACACCGCCGTCAGGCGCCGGGATTTTATCGTAACGCGCGAACGGCTTGAATCAGTGGGCGGCGACGACATCGTTATCGACGCCGTAGCGGCGCGCGGTGAAGGCGTTCGGTTTGTACAGGTCGCGGTAGGCGCACTTCGGGCACCGGACCGAAAACAGGCCCGGGCCCGGCAGCCTCTCGTCGCTGCCCGCGCGGGCGTGAAAGGCATGGACGAGCGCCCCGCAGTGAGAGCAATCCACGCTGTGATACCACTCGCCTTCCATCAACGTTTCGGTTTGCATGATCGACCTCGCAATCGTTTACGTAAACGCAAAGTCACTCGTTTACGCCTGACATCTTTCGAAAGTGCATCGCCTTGCAATAGGCGCACCCACCCGCTCGGGCGCCCCGTAACGGCGCGCATTTTCGGACTACCATTGACCCTCACACGTGTCACCGCTGCGAGTCGCCGGGCCACCCGGACGTCGCGGCATCCACAGGAGAGAGGTAATGCCGGACCAGTCCGAAGCACTGAAAAACACATTCGTTCTCGAGGAAGCGACGATCGACGAGCTGCACCAGGCGATCCGCGACGGCCGCACGACCTGTGTCGCGGTCGTGCGCCACTATATCGAGCGTGCGCGCGCCTACAACGGCGTCGCGAGCGCACTCGTCACCGAAGACGGCGCGGCTATCCCCCAGGCGCCGGGCACCGTGCGCGCGCAGGCGCCGCTGCGCTTCCCGACCGCAACGGTCAAGGCTTCCACCCTCTTTCCCGATCTCGATAAATACCAGGGTCCCCCGCTCGAGTTCGGGCGCATGGAGCCGACCGCCTCCGACCCCGACGTGCAGCAGCAGTTCGGGATGATCGTCGGCATGCCGAACGCGGGCCAGGTGAATGCGCTCGCCACACTCAACATCAGGGGCGAGCGCTCGGTGACGTGCAAAGGCGACTACGACCGCCATCCTTCCGAAGGTGCGCTGCCCGTGGGCGCACCGCCGGTGTGCGACGAATTTCGCCGGCAGCCCGACGCGCTCGAGCGTGCGGCCGAGCTCGACGCCCAGTTCGGGCGCAATCCGGACCTCGAGAAGATGCCGATGTACGGCGTCGTGTTCTCGTTCAAGGACCCTTTCGACGCCAAAGACATGCGCTCGACCGGCGGCGCCGACGCGCGCTACGACATCGATTTTCCGGCGCGCGACCACATCCTCATCGATCAGCTCCGCAAGAAAGGCGCGATCATCTACGCCAAGGCGGTGAACACCGAATACAACGGTCGCCCCGGCGATTACAACGGCCGCAACAAGCCGGGCAAGGTGCTGCCGTCGGTGCTCGGTTACCAGCGCAGCACGTGGGGCGGCAATCCGTCGAACGTCTACGACACCACGCGCGCCGCCTCGCTCGGCTCGAGCTCGGGCTCGGCGGTGTCGGTCAGCGCGAATCTGGTCATGTGCAGCCTTGGCGAAGAAACCCGCGCCTCGTGCCGCGGCCCGTCGAATCACAACTCGGTCGCGCTCATCCTGCCGCACAAGGCGATGCTCGGCTTCGACGGCGGCGCGGTCGGCGCGGACATCTACTGCGACCGCACCGGCGTCCACGCGCGCAAATTCGTCGACTGCGCGAAAGTGCTCGATGCGCTGAAGGACCCGGTGAACGGCTATTACGATCCGCGCGACCCTTACACCACCGTGCCGCGCTCGTCGGTGCTGAGCAGCGGTTACACCGTTCACGCGAAGATGGCCGGCACCGCGGGCGCGCTCAAAGGCATGCGCATCGGCATCGTCCGCGAGTCGATGCTCAATCCGGGAGTCAAAGCCGCCGAGCCGATCACCACCGCGGCGGCCAAAGAAATCAAGACGATGCTGGGCGAAAAACTCGGCGCGACGCTGGTGGAATCGTCCGATCCGCTGTGGACTCGCGACACCGACGTCGAAGCGATGACGGTCGATTTCCGCCGCGCGCTCGCGCGGCTGGTGCCGGTCTTCATGCCCGACCTCTTGTTCAGGCTCGACAGCGACGGCCAGCCGCTGTTCAAGGAGTTCGCCGCGGCGATACAGCGCACCGAGTTCGAGCCCGGCAAGTTCTTCGGCACCGGCACGATGCAGCCGATCGATTACTGCGTCGCGCTCGCCGACGGCCTGATCGAGCCGCCGGCCAACCTCGACATCTCGACCGTGCAGCACCAGGAGCTCGCGCCGACCTTCAGGTATCACATCTCGCAGTACCTCTCGCGCCGCGCGGCGGACTGGAAAGCGCGCGGCTACACCGAGACGCTCGCCGACTGGGCGGCGCTCAACGCGCGCTCGAAGTTCTGGGGCGACGACCAGCGCGCGGCATGGAAGAACTGGGAAGAGACCAGCGACCCGCGCAACCGCCTCGGCCAGCGCCAGGGCGTGAACGAGCGCATCATGCTGCGCGAGCTGCTGCGGCGCGTGGACATGATGGTCATCCTCGAGAACCGGCTCGACGCGCTGGTGCGGCTGCACACCCCGCTGCCGCCGGCGAAGATCGGCGGCCCTGAAGTGCCGGGCCCGATCGGCGCCCTGCGCAACGAATCGCAGTACGGTCCCAACGCCGGGCTGTCCGAAGTGCTGATCCCCGCGGGTTACGTGAGAACCGCGTACGACCCGGTGTTCGCGTTGAGCGCCGACGGCAAGAAGTACATCGGCGCCGCCTCCGACAAGCCCACCGCGATTCCGGAACCGGGGCTGCCGTTCTCGCTGGTGTTCCGCGCCGAGCCGGGCAAGGAGGACATCCTGCTGAAGATCGCGTCGGCGTACGAAGCGGCGTCGAAGCGCCGGGTGCCGCCGCCGGCATTCGGACCGCTGCCGATGCAGTCGGCGCGTGAATGACTGTAGATAGACCTGCGCAAGCCGAGGCTCGCCGCGATCGGCGGCGAGCTGCGGCGCGCGGGATTCGCTCAAGGACCTGCCGCGGCCTGCCGTTAACGCTCGGATAACCGCGTCACGCCCAGGAGCGTCACTTGAAAACCTTCATCCCCGCGCTCGCCTGTGCCACCGCGCTCGCCTGCGTTTTACCCGCTTCGGCCCAGCCGCAAGCGTATCCGTCGCGTCCGATCACCATCGTCGTGCCTTTCGCGGCCGGCGGCCCGACCGACGTGATCGCCCGCACGCTCGCGCAGCACATGCGCGGTACGCTCGGCCAGACGGTCCTCGTCGACAACACGGCCGGCGCGAACGGCAACATCGGCGTGGGCAAGGTCGCGCGCGCCGCGCCGGACGGCTACACCGTCAGCATCGGCCACTGGAGCACCCACGTGGTCAACGGCGCGGTGTATCCGCTCCCGTACGACGTGCTCAAGGATTTCGAGCCGGTGTCGCTGCTCTCGACCAACTCGTACCTGATCGTCGCGAAGAACGCAGTGCCCGCGAACGACCTCAAAAGCTTCGTCGCGTGGCTCAAGGCGAATCCGGACAAGGCTTCCGAAGGCACGGCGGGCGCAGGCAGTCCGCAGCACATCGGCGGCCTTTTCTTCCAGCAGGCGACCGGGACGCGCTTCCAGTTCGTTCCGTACCGCGGTGCGGCGCCGGCCATGCAGGATCTCCTCGGCGGACAGATCGACATGATCATCGACGACCCGACGAGCTCGCTGCCGCAGGTACGCGCCGGCAAGATCAAGGCGTTCGCGGTTACGGCAAAGGCGCGACTGTCGGCGGCGCCGGAAATCCCCACCGTCGACGAGGCCGGACTCGCGGGCTTCTATTTTTCGCGCTGGCACGGACTCTGGCTGCCGAAAGGCACGCCGAAAGACGTGGTGGGCAAGCTCAACGGTGCGGTGGTGACCGCGCTCGCCGATCCCGCGGTGCGCTCGAGACTCGAGGGTCTCGGACAGGAGATCTACCCGCGCGAGCAGCAGACACCGGCAGCGCTGCAGGCCTATCACAAGGCGGAGATCGACAAGTGGTGGCCGATCATCAAGGCGGCCAACATCAAGGCGGAGTAGGACGCCGCCCGGCGCAGCGCTCAGCCGCTCTTGCCGCCTGAGCCCTGCGCTTCGTTCCCTGCCGCCGGCTGATCGCCTTTGTCGGCGGGATACACCAGGTCGAAAAGGTAGCGCAGCGATCCCCCCGCGACTTCGTTGCCTTCGATCAGGTCGCGCTCGACGCGCGAGCGGCGCGCCTGATCCGCGATGGCGCACACGCAGATGTGGTCCGCGCCTTTCGCAGCGAGTGTCTTGAGCTCCGACTTCGCCAGGAACGTCGCAGCGAGATTCGCGGTCTCGCCGATCGCCAGGGGCTGGTGGCTCGCGCGCGTGGTGAAGGTGCGATCGTCGAACGTGCGCTTGGTGACCACGTATACCGCGGCGAGCGCCTTAAAGGTCGTGCCGATCGGCAGCACCTGGAAGCGGTAGCGCTCCCCCGATTTCCCGGTGAATTCGATGGTGCTGCTCATGGCCGGCACGGGGTGCGCACGGGGGTCACTGCTGCGCCGTTGCAGCGGCAGGCACTTCGATGGCGACGACCTTGAACGCCGCCAGCCGGCTTGCGCCGAACGAGGTCGAGATCGCCACGTCGGTCGCGTCGCGTCCGCGGGCGATCAGGATGCGCCCGATGCGCGGCTTGTTGTTGCGCGCATCGAACGTGTGCCATGCGCCACCGAGGTAGACCTCGAACCACGCGCTGAAATCCATCGGGTCGACGACCGGCACGCCGATGTCGCCCATGTAACCGGTGCAGTAACGCGCCGGGATGTTCATGCAGCGGCAGAAAGCGATCGCGAGGTGCGCGTAGTCGCGGCACACGCCGGTCCTGTCGCTATAGGCTTCCCACGCCGACTTGTCGCCGCGCGCGTGGTGGTAGCCGAACGTGATGCGCTCGTGCGCGTAATCGCAGATCGCCTGCACACGCGCCCAGCCGGGCTCGGTCCCGGCGAACAGCGCCCACGCGACGTCGCCGAGGCGATCGGTCTCGCAGTAACGGCTGCCCAGGAGGTAGACCAGCGTTTCGGTAGGAAGCTCTTCGATCGGATGCTGCCGGGCGCCGGGCGTGAGGACGTCGGGCAGACCCGAATCCTCGATGACAAATTCGTTGCGGATCGTCGTGAGCCCCGGCGGCAGCGTGGTGCGCGTGCACACGTTGCCGAAACCGTCGAGATAATCCTCGTGCGTCACGTCGCGATCGAAAGCGATGTCCTGCGGCGTGAGCAGGTCGGGAAGGCGCGACGGGTGCACGCTCAGCACGAGCAGCATCGGGGTCGGCTTCCCGCAATCGAACGTGATCTCGTATCCGGCTTTGATGTGCATCAGGTGACTTCCCCTACGGCGCGCGCGTTGCGCCTCTCGACTGCTGTGGATTCGGAGGTGATCTGCACCTCGACCGTGAGGCCGAGGCTCGCCGACGCCAGACCGGTCCAGGTTCCCCATACCGGCACCGCCTGTATCGGGTCGCGCGCGACCGCCACGCGGATCAGGTCGCGGTTACCGACGATGCCGTTGGTGGGATCGAACTCCATCCAGCCGGCGCCGGGGATATACACCTGGACCCACGCGTGGGTGGAGCCGCCGCCCGAATAACGCTCGGCAGCGTTCGCCGGCACGTTGAGGTAACCCGACACGAAACGTGCGGCGAGGCCGAGCGAGCGCACGGCCTCCATCATGAACAGGGCAAAATCGCGGCAGCTGCCGCTCTGCAATTCGAGCGTCGTCAGCGGATCCTGGATGCCCATTTCGGCGCGGCGCACGTACGTGAAATCGTCGCGTACCGCGTGGGTGATCCGCGAGAGCAGCTCGTAAGTTCCGACGCTGCCTTCGGACGGGACGAATTGGCGCGCCCACCGGTAAAGGGCGTAGCCGCGGTCCGGGTACTGGCGCTCGATCGAGCGCAGCAGGTCCGGCATTTCCTCCGCGTCGTACGAGAAAGGATAATTCTGCGCGTGCGAAGCGATCGGAAAGTCGACCGGCACGACCGAAGAATGCTCGAGCCTGATCGTGCTTTCGAACCTGAGCTCCTTCGCGCGCCGCGAGAATTCGACGACGGTCACGCAGTTGCCGAAAACGTCGTGCACCCAGCGCACGCTCGAAGGCGTCGGCGTGACGTCGAGCTTCGCGTCGAGCAGGCGCTGGTCCCAGCTGTCGCGCGGCCGGAACATGAGCCTGTGCTCGCCGAGCGAGACCGGCTCCCGGTAACGATAGGTCGTGGCGTGGCGGACGTTGAGTACGGGCACCTGCGGGTCGGGTCGCTTAGCGCCGGCGGAACTGTGCCGGGCGCGCCGCGCCCATCGGACGGGGCTCGTCCTTGTGGCGAAAGGAGATGCGCCCCTTGGTCAGGTCGTACGGCGACATTTCGAGCGTGACGCGGTCGCCTGCGAGTATGCGGATACGGTGCTTGCGGATCTTGCCCGACGCGTACGCATTCACTTCGTGTCCGTTGGTGAGCTTGACCCTGAACGTCGTGTTCGGGAGCACCTCGTTGACGACACCTTCGAGCTCGACTGTTTCTTCCTTTGCCATGTATGTCCTGAATAGTGTGTTCGGTTAATCAAACATGCCTGATCCTGTGACGAGCGCGGCGGGTCCCACTGACGGCATCGCCAGCAGGAAGCCTGCCCGCCCGCCTTTTAACCCTCGCCGAGCTTCACTTGCGCAGATGACGGTCGAGGTCGGCGACCAGCGGCCCGACTTCGCGCACCGCGGTCCTGAGCTCTTCCACCGGTATGCCCCAGCCTTTGCTCCACCACACGCACTCCCACTCCTGATCGACATCGACTCGAGTGCGGTCTCGCGGCCCGCGCGTGATGTGATTCAGCGTTTCAGCCATGGTCCTTCTCCTCGTCAATTCCGAATCGATCTGAACGACTTTGCAGGCGCGCAGAAGTCGCCGCCGGGGGCAGCAAGTGCGGCAAGGAGAAGAACTGTGACGCCCCTTACCTGGGGGCCGGTGCGCGGGCTTGGGAGACCCGGCTGGAAGTCCGGAAACTGCGGAAAGCGGAAACTGTGCCAAGTATACGCCATTACCGCCTTCGACGCCGGAATTTCGTGCATTACCCGCCACATTCGTGTAGAGACTCGCGACGTCGGTTTTCCCGAACCTGTTTGAACAGCACCCCCTCCACCGCGAAGCTTCAGCCGCATGCGCATCACACCCGCCGAGCTCGGTTTCGACAGCAACGGCACGCCCTACTCGGCCGTCTACGGCGACGTCTACCACAGCGCCGATTCGGGCCCGGGCCAGGCGCGGCACGTTTTCGTCGGGGGGAACGGCCTGCCTCACGCGTGGGCCGGGACGCGCGTCTTTACGATCCTCGAGACCGGTTTCGGTCTCGGACTGAATTTCCTCGCGACGTGGGCCGAGTGGCGCGACGACCCTGCGCGTCCGGCGCGCCTGCATTACGTGTCGATCGAAAAGCACCCGTTCGATCGCGACGCGCTCGAGCGCGTGCATCGGCAACACCCAGAGCTCGCACCGCTCGCCGCGCAGCTGCACGCCGCGTGGCCTGCGCTCGTGCGCGGCGTGCACCGCCTGCATTTCGAGAGCGGGCGCGTGACGCTCACGCTCGCGTTCGGCGAGATCGGCGAGATGGCGCCGCGGCTGCGGTTGTGCGCCGACGCGATCTATCTCGACGGCTTCGCGCCGCAGCGCAACCCGGACATGTGGTCGCCGCGCCTCATGAAAAGGCTCGCGCGGCTCGCGCATCCCGGCACCACCGTGGCGACGTGGTCGACCGCGGCGACCGTGCGCGCAGGCCTCGAAGCTGCCGGATTCGCGCTCGTGAAGCGTCCGGGGTTCGGGCATAAGCGCGAGATGTTGACCGGCTGCTACGCGCCGCGTTGGGCGCCTGGTCGTCGTGCAGCGCAGCCCGCCGCCGCGTCCATCGATCGTCATGCGATCGTCATCGGCGCGGGCCTGGCCGGCGCCGCAGTGAGCGAGCGGCTCGCCGCGCGCGGCTGGCGCATCGACTTGCTCGACGGCCGCAAAGCTCCGGTGCCCGGTGCGGCGGACCGCTTCGCCGGCGTGTTTCATCCGCACGTCTCGCCCGACGACTGCATCCGCTCGCGGCTCGTGCGCAACGGTTTGCTCACTGCGGTGAATCGCTGGCGCGCGCTCGAACGCGCGGGCCATGCGCTCGCGTGGGCGCGCAGCGGCGTGTTGCAGGTCGCCGCGGACTCCCATGAAGACCAGCGCATGGCGCAGACGATCGCGGCCCTCGCGCAACCCGCCGACTTTGCACGTCACGTCACGAGGGAGGAAGGTCAGACGCTGGCGGGCTGTCGAGTGCACCGCGGGGGCTGGTGGTTTCCGGGCGGAGGATGGATGCGTCCTTCGAGCGCCATCGGCGCGCAGCTCGCGGGTGCCGACGCGTCGATCGCGGCGCATTTCGGCACGACGGTGCAGCGCATCGTGCGCGAAGACGGCCTCTGGCGAGCCTTCGCTGAAGACGGCAGGGTCGTCGCCGCAGCTACGGTGCTCGTGCTCGCGAATTCGAGCGACGTGACGCGCCTCGCTGCGCTCGGGCACCCGCTTGCCAGCGTTCGGGGACAGGTGACCTACCTGCCCGCCGCACACATCGCCGCGCCGCGCAGCGGGGTCATCGGCTCGGGCTACGTGCTGCCCGCGGCCGATTGCGTCGTCGTGACCGGCAGTACTTACGATCGCGACGAGCGCGATGCCGCGCCGAACCTGCGTGGACACGAGGCCAATCTGGCGCGGCTCTCGCAACTGCTGCCGGATGCGCTCGCCGCGGTGGATGTGTCGACGCTCGCGGGCGCAGTCGGATTCCGCTCGGTGACACCCGACCGCATGCCGCTCGTCGGCGCGATGCCCGATGTCGATGCGGCTGCGGCGAACCAGGCGAACCTGCGCGGCGCGCATCTCGCCGACCTGCCGCGCCGCGCCGGGCTTTACTGCGCCGCGGGTTTTGCGTCGCGCGGGCTGATCTGGGCGACACTCGCCGGCGAGATCATCGGCAGCCTGCTCGAAGGCGAGCCGCTGCCGCTCGAAGCCGATCTCGCCGACGCGATCGACCCCGGGCGTTTCGTGCTGAAGCAGGCCCGGCGCGGACGGCTTTGAAGCGCGACTGGCCCGAGTCGCGAAGCGTGAACGGCCGTTCGTGCCGAGCCCTTCGACAGGCTCAGGACAGGCCTGTCGAAGCATGAACCCGCCGTTCCCCTTCGACTGCGGGGCCGTGCCACGCTCAGGGCGAACGGGGGTGAACGGCCGTTCGACTGCGCGGCCGCGCCACGCCAGGACCAACGGGTGAACGGCCGTTCGTGCTGAGCCCTTCGACAGGCTCAGGACAGGCCTGTCGAAGCATGAACCCGCCGTTCCCCTTCGACTGCGTGGCCGTGCCACGCTCAGGGCGAACGGGGGTGAACGGCCGTTCGTGCTGAGCCCTTCGACAGGCTCAGGCCAGGCCTGTCGAAGCATGAACCCGCCGTTCACCCGTTCGGCGAGCGCAGGATCGCGCAGGCGCCTCACGCTTGCGCGATCGAGCTCCACTGGGCGGCGAGCCGCTCCGCGGTGCGCCACGCGAGCGCCTGCGCGGTGAGGGTGGGATTGTGTGCGCCGCTCGTCCCCATCACCGAGCCGCCGAGCACCCCGAGGTTCGGCACTTCGTGCGAGAAACCCCAGCGGTCGACGACGTTGGTCTCGGCGTTATCCCCCATGCGAGTACCGCCGTACGCGTGAGTCGAAGGCCCCATCGTTCCGGCCGGGCCGCGCTCCACCGCGATCGCGCCGGCTTCCATGAACCACCGGGTCATCTTGTCCTGCATGAAGGCGCCGACGCGTTTCTCGTTGTCCTTGAAGTCGGCCGTGATGCGACACACCGGAAAGCCGAGAGAATCTTTCACCGTCGGATCGAGATCGAGCACGTTGTCTTCGTACGGCAGGGTCGTCTTCTGGATGTAGGCGAGGTTCCAGCGGTCCGCGTTCTGCATGACGAACGACTTCCACGCCGCACCCCATGCCGGCGCCTTGCCGAACGTGCTCATGCTCGCTGCGCCGATCGGCCTGCGATCGGAATACGCCCACAGATTGCCGCCGCCGATGAAATCGAGACCCGCGTGATCGAAGTTGTCGTCGGCCCAGTCGTCGACCGCGATGCCTTGCGCGGGCATGCCGTACCAGTTGTTGAGGTTCCATGGGAAGAGCGCGGTCAGGGTCGAACCGGTGTTGTGGCTGAAGTAGTGCTTGCCGACCTGGCCGTGATTGTTCGACAGGCCGTTCGGAAACGCTTTCGATTTCGAGAGCAGCAGCAGCCGCGAGTTCTCGTAGGTGTAGCTCGCGAGGAGCACGACATCCGCCGGCTGGAAGTACTCCTGCCCGTCCCTCACGTACACCACGCCGCTCGCGCGTCCGGTCGCGTCGTCGAGCTCGATACGCGTGACGTGCGAGCGCGCGACGACGTTGAAGCGGCCGGTCGCACGCGCTTTCGGTATCGTGCTGACCGCAGTCGAGCTCTTCGCGTTCACATGGCAGCCGCCGCGATTGCAGTAGCCGTGATAAAGACACGCCGGCCGAGTATCGTAAGTCTCGGAGTTGATCGCCGCCGGTCCGGGGAACGCGTGCCAGCCGATCTTCTGCGCAGTCGAAGCCATGCGATCGGTGAACTCGGTACCTCGCAGCGGCGGCATCGGATACCCGCGCGCGCGCGGTCCTTCGTAGATGTTGCCGCGCGGATCGATCTTCGAATCGATGTTACCCGCCTGCCCCGAGACCCCGACTTCGTACTCGACCTTGTCGTAATACGGCTCGAGTTCTTCAAGCCCGAACGGCCAGTCCTCCACCGTCGAGCCTTTGGGAATGCGGTTCGCGCCATAGCGCCGCGTTGTCTCGCTCACCACTTTGAAGTCCCATGGGTTCAGCCGCCAGCTCTGCGCCCAATAATGCAGCGACGTGCCGCCGACCGCGTTCATCATCGGGTGAAATGGAAAGCGCGCGGAATACGGCGCGGACGCGTTCGGCCGATGCGTCGGAATTTCGGTATTCGCTTTCTGCACCGACTGCGGCCAGCCGCGCCAGTTGTTGCGCAGCTCGTCCGGCGCGAAATCGCGCGGCGTGAGCCAGTCTCCTGCTTCGAGCCCGATCACATCGAGGCCGGCGCGCGCGAGCGGCAGCGCAGCGACCCCGCCGGCGGCGCCGAGCCCGACGATCACGACGTCGACCTTCTTCAGGCTAGTGGCCATGGCCGCCTCCGTTCTTGGCGAACATGCCCTGGTCGTACGCCGACTCGCGCAACGGCGTAGCCCCTCGCATGCGTTGATCGTCGGCGGTGACCGCCATACGCAGGCCCGGATAACCGATCATTTCCCAACCGATGAAGTTCGCGTTGCCGCCGTAGTACGGATCGCCGAACGTGCCCTGGATGGTGTGCGTGCGAACGAGGTTGAAAAACACCGCCGCATTGGGCGTGAAGCCTGGCGCGACGTTTTTCTCCATGTCGGTCAGCAGCGCGTCCTGATCTTTTGCGGCAAGCGCGGCGAAAGGCGCGCCTTTGGCGCTTTGCGCGTAAGCGTTCAGCGCCGCGAGCCCCGAGTTGTAAGCCCTGCGCGAAGCGGCGAGAGGCCCGGCGAGCGCACGATCGATGTAGTGCGCTGCACGCGCTTCAGTTGCACCGGGGCCATTTTCGTCGCTCGGTATCAGGCGCGCGACGATCGCCTCGAGCGTATCGGCTTCCGCGGCAGTGAGCGATTCGAGGGCTTCACGCGGCGGCGGTGGTGCTGTTCGCGCGCGTTCGGCGGCCCCGATGTCGGCCGCGCTGACGAGCGCGCCCGCCGGCACTGCGGCGACAGTCCCGGCCATTCCGACGCGCCTGAGCAATTCGCGGCGCGACGGGTCGCGCGGCTCGTCGCGCGCGTCGTCTTCTTTGTCAGCCATGGTCTTCTCCTCCGAGAGTCCGACACGGTGATCAGGGTGCGGGTGCCATCGTGCGGCGTCCCCATGATGCGCTGATGCGCGCCGCGTGTAACTCGCCGCATGCGCTATGCTCTGCTGCGTCTGAGGGGAGGCCCCATGAAAAAGCTCGCGATCGTCGTCGGTGTCGCCGTGGCCGGCACCGTCGGGCTTCTGGTGCAGGCCATGTACGCTTCAGGCAAAGCGGACGGCGGCGGCTTCCTCGGGCCCGGCATCCTCAGCGCCGAGGTCAATCTCGTGCTGGAAGCGCTGCTCGTGCTCGGACTCACGTTCGGGTTCTACCTCGCGCGATCCGGCAACATCGAGGCGCATCGCATCAACCAGACCACGTGGGTGCTCGTCAACGCGGTGCTGGTCGCGCTCATCATGGTGCCTTCGATACGCCAGGCCGGCGTGGAAAACCTCACCGAGCTGCGCGACGCGGGAAAGTGGGTGCCGTGGCTCCACGGCGCGATCGGGACGTTCGCGGTGCTCGCGGGGCTCTGGCTGGTGCTTCAGATGAACGACCTGCTCCCCCGGCACCTGCACATCGCGTGGTGGAAAAACCTGATGCGCCTGACGCTCGCGGCGTACTGGGCGGTCGCGTTGCTCGGGCTCGCGATCTACAAATTCTGGTACGTCGGCTAGGCGCGGGGTCTACAACTATCGCCTGCCGCGCATCGACCCGGAGCCGCGGTGCGAGAAACCGCCGCGGTTGAATCCGAACGCTCGCGGCCTCGAGAAACCGCGACCCGGCGCGAGGATGAAGGAATACCCGGGGTAGAAGCTCGGGTAGTAGCTGCCGATGTAATCGGGCTGCGGAGGGGGCGGCGGCGCGTAATAGTCGCTCGGATAGGACGAGTAGGCCGGGGGCGGACCCGACGCTGCCGACGGCGCATACCGCTGCGCCTGAACCTGGCGCTCGAGGCGATCGATCCTGTCCTGAAGCGCTCTCTCGTTCGCGGTGTCGCGCTGAGCCTGGGTGCGCGGCGTTTCCCTTACGAGGACCTCGAAGTCCTTCACCTTCTTGATGTTGGGAGGCAGGACGTCGGAAATGACGGTTTCGCCGCGCTCATCGGTCCACTTGTAAATGTCCGCGCAGGCGGTGGCCGGGACGAGCAGTGATACGAGCGCCGGAAGCAGGACTGAGAACCAGGTGGCCAAGATCGTGTCGCCGGGAATTGAAGACCTGGGCAGATGATGCGCTGGTGGGTGGGGTTTGACAAATGGCGGAGTGGAGCGCCCTGGATCAAACCGGGGACAGACCCCTGTGAAACAGAACCAGGCAAAACCGGGGTCTGTCCCCTCAACCGGGGTCGGTCCCCTTCAAACCGGCGTCTGGCCCCTCACAGCGGCACCATTCCCATCCAGAACATCGTTTTGTCGCCGACGTCGATGTCGTACTTGCGCACGAAGGTGAGCTTGCCGTCGTCGCCGATGCGGAACACCGTCAGGCCGGCGGGCGCCGTGCGTATCGTGTCGCCGTCTCTGACGTCGACCGGGAGGTTGTGCTGCACGACCATCATGCGGCCGCTCGGGTCGATGTGGAACGTGCGCGGGTGCAGGGCGCGCGTTTCGATGTGCTGGATCGGGGTCGGCTCGCCGGTGGACGGGTCTATCGAATAGACCACGATGTTGTTTTCGCCGCCTTTGAAAACCTTTCTGCCTGCTATTTCTTCCGTGGCCTCGGAACGATTCGCGCCGTAGAGGAAACGCCCGTTCGGATGCACGTGCACCGTGCTCGCGGCCTGTCTCGACTTGAGGTTCACCGGATCTTCGAGCGTCTCTTTGCGGAATGCGATCTGCGGCTCGATCCTGCCCGGCTGCATCCTGAACATGTCCATCTTGTTCTGCGTCTCGATGGATACGTACATCCACGGACGCGTCGGATGAAAATCGAGGTGCCGCGGCCCGAATCCTTTGCCGCCGTTCGGCGCGATCGACACTTCGTTGGTCAGCATGCCGTTCTTGTAATCGAACACTCTGAGCGAGCCGGGGTCTTCCGCCTTGCTGCTCGTGCCTTCGTTGCCTCGCGTGACCAGCACGGCAAGGCGGTTGTCGGGCGTCACCCGAATCTGGTGCGCGTAGATGCCGGCGTCGATCGGCCCGGGCTGCTTTACCTCTTCGCCGGGCGTGTAGTCCTTGTTGATGCGGTAGACACGCACGGCGCTCGGACTATTGAACGCGACGAGGAGGTGCTCCGACGGGATGTCTGTGCTCATGTGGATCGGCCGCACCGGCAGGCGTATCGATTCGCCGTGAGGCGTGAGCGCGCCGCTCGCGGGATCGATGCGAAACGCGGTGATGTGATGCTCGGTTCCGGTCGGGCCGTAACCCGACGCGCTGCTGCTGCTCGCCACGTAAAGAAAACGTCTCGACGCGTGCGGCCACGCATATTGCACGCTGGCAGGCAGGGTGACCGTGCCGCGCCTGATGAGCGCCGCATTCGCGACGTCGACGTCGTAGTGCGTGAGATCGGCGCCGACGTTGGCGTAGAGCGCGACCTTGCGCGACGCCTGCTGCGCGGCAGCGAGCCGCGGCGCGGCGATACTGCCCGCGACGAGCGAGAGGAATGTTCTGCGGTTGAGCACGGTGGTCTCCTTTGTTAGTCGTGACCGCGCGGGGCGGCTGGTATTGCAGCTACGGTTGGGAGTAGATGCGTGAGGTGTGAGGTGTGAGGAGTAGACCTGGCGTGCGCCGGGCACCTCTACTCCGCGCCTCACGCCTCACGCATCACGCTGTTCGAGCTAATCGGCTTTGATGCCGCTGTCGCGAATGACCTTACCCCATTTTTCCTGCTCGTTACGGATGAACGCGGCGGTGCGCTCGGGTGTCCCGCCGAGCGGCTCGGCGCCGAGCGCGGCGAAGCGCTCGACGACCGACGGCTTGACGATGAGCTTGTTCACTTCGGCGTTGAGCATTTTGATGACCGGCGGCGGCGTTCCCGCGGGCGCGAGCAGCGCGAACCAGCCGAGCACCTCGAATCCGCCGAGTCCCGATTCGGCCACGGTCGGAACGTCGGGCAGCAGCGGCGTGCGCTTCGCACTCGAGACTGCGAGCGGGCGCAGCGACCCTTTCCTGATGTGCGGCGTCATGATCGCGACGTTCTCGAACATCATCGGCACGCGGCCGGAAAGGAGATCGGGCAGCAGCACGCCGGTGCCTTTATACGGGACGTGCACCATGTCCACGCTCGCCATGCGCTTGACGAGCTCGCCGCCCAGGTGCTGCGCGGTCCCCGGGCTCGACGACGCGAAGCTGTATTTGCCCGGGCTTTGCCTGAGCAGAGCGAGGAGCTCCTGGAAAGTGTTCGCAGGAATCGTCGGATGGACCACGAACACGTACGGCGTCGTCGCGATCAGCCCCGCGGGCGCGAGATCCTTCTCCTGATACGGCAGCGACGAATAGAGCGCGGGGGCGGTTCCGTGCGTGCTCGAAACCACCGTGAGCGTGTAACCGGTAGGCTCCGCCTTCGCCACGATGGCGGTGCCGATCGTGCCGCTCGCGCCGCCGCGGTTGTCGACGATGAACGATTTGCCCAGCGATTCCGCAAGCCCCTGCGCGACCAGCCTGCCGATCACGTCGGTGGTGCCGCCCGGCGGAAAACCGATGACGATCCTGACAGGTTGGGAGGGATAGGATTGCGCGAGCGTGCCGGCGGCCGCCAGCGAGGTGACTATGATCGCGAACGACCTCAGTGTGAAATTCAGCAATTGGGTCCTCCTCTTGAGCGTGTCATCGCGAGGAGCCGCCAGGCGACGTGGCGATCCCGTGGGGCACGTAATGCCGTTCGTAACGGGATTGCTTCGTCACGCCGTTCCTCGCAATGACAAACCGCGCCAGGCGTGTCATCGCGAGGAGCCGGCAGGCGACGTGGCGATCCCGTGGGCCACGTAATGCCGTTCGTAACGAGATTGCTTCGTCACGCCGTTCCTCGCAATGACAGCCCCGCTGGTCATTCACGAGACCGACGCGATCGACTGCACCAGCGATTCGCGGTCGGGTTCCTCGCCTTGCTCGACGTAGTAACCCGACAGCTCGCCGAGTATCGACGTGCGGATCATGTGCCGCGTCCGGCTCTGGTCGAAGTCGGGAAGCGCGAGGTGCATCATGCAGCGGTTGTCCCACATCACGAGGTCGTTCACCGACCACCGGTGGCGGTAGACGAACTCGGGCGACGCTGCGTGCTCGTTGAGAAAGTCGAGTATCGGTGCGCTTTCTTCGTCGGTATAGCCGACGAAGCCGCGGATGCGCTGGCCGAGCATGAGCGCTTTGCGCCCGGTCTCGGGGTGCACTTTGACGACCGGATGCGCGACCGGCGGATTGGTGCGTTTCATGTCGGCGACTTTCTGCGGGTCGCGCTTTTCCAGTCCCTTGATCAGCGACACGTCGTGGATCGCTTCGAGCGTCTCGACGAACGCGCGCATCGGCTTGCTCAGCGTGTCGTAAGCGAGATACAGGTTCGCGAACATCGTATCGCCGCCGACCGGAGGCTTCTCCTTGCACAACAGCAATGACGCCTTCGCCGGCCGCGTCGTGTAAGTCAGATCCGAATGCCAGTTGCGGCCGGTGTTGCGAGTCTCCGAAGGCTTGCCGTTCAGGTGCTTGTTCGTGACGAGCAGGATCTCCGGATGATCGGGATCGCGATAGTGAGGCTGGAAATCGTTGCGCTCGAGCTCGCCGAAATTGCGGCTGAACGCGATCTGCTGCTCCGCGTCCAGATCCTGGCCGGGAAACACCAGCACGAGGTGCCGGTGCCACGCGTCGAGGATCTCTTTTCTCGTGAGATCGTCGAGCGGCTGCCGCAGGTCGATTCCAGTGATTTCCGCGCCGAGCGCGAAACCGAGCTGCTTGACGTCGATCCGACTCATCGATGACCTCCTCCGGGATCAAAGCTCGCGGCGCGGATGTGGTGTCTGCCGGCGCTGAGCTTCGGTGGAAAATTGCTACACCATGATGGCCGCACAGGGAACGACAAGCAAGCGGCACGGGGCGGGCGGCCGATCAATCGGCCCGCGCCCCCGAGATTCTCACCACCTCCGCCCACCGCACCACTTCCTCTTTCATGATCTTCGCGAATTCTTCCGGCGAGTTGCCGACCGGCTCGGCGCCCTGGTCGAGCAGGTGCTGGCGCGTGTCGGGCGAACGTGCGGCTTTGGCGATCGCCGCGGCGAGCGTGTTGACGACGTCCTTCGGCATCGCGGACGGTCCGAACACCCCGTACCTCACGGTGACCTCCACGTCGATGCCGCTTTCCTTCAGCGTCGGCACGTCCGCCATCTGCGCCGCGCGTTTCGACCCGGTCGTCGCGAGCGGGCGCAGTCGCCCCGCTTTGACGAACGATGAGATCGCGGGAATGTTCGCGAAAGTGATTTCGACTTCGCCGCCGACGACCGCCGTGAGCGACGGGGCGGTGCCCCTGAAAGGCACGTGAACGAGCTTCACCCCGGTGCGCAGATTGAAGAGCTCCCCCGAGAGGTGCTGCGTCGTGCCGCTTCCCGACGAAGAGAAATTCATCCTGCCCGGCCTCGTCCTCGCGAGCGCGACGAGATCCTTCGCGCTCCTCACCGGCAGCGAAGGATGGACGACGAGCACGTTCGGGCTTTCGGAAAAGAGCGAGATCGGGACGAGATCGCGCAGCGAGTCGTAATTGAGATTGCGATAGAGCGCCATGTTGATCGCCACCGCCCCGCTGTTGATGAGCAGCGTGTAACCGTCAGGCGCGGACTTCGCGACGAACTCGTTGCCGATGTTCGTGCCGGCGCCGGGACGGCTTTCGACGATGACCTGCTGGTTGAGATATTCGGTGAGCTTCACCGCCAGCAGCCTCGCGTTGATGTCGACCCCGCCTCCGGGCGTGAAGGGCACGACGAGGCGGATCGGTTTGGCCGGATAACTCTGGGCGTGAGCGCCCGGGGCGGCAAGTGCGGCGAGCGCGAGCAGCGTGCAGATGTGCGGCAGTCTCATGGGCTCCTCCGTTGTTGCAGGTCGCGAGGCGAAGAGAAGCATACTCGCCCGGTGTCGCCAGAAGGGCACGCCTGTGCCGCCGCCGCACGTTGGTGGGACAATCGGCATTTTTCGAGCGACGCCATGTCAGCCCCCACACCGCAGACGATCTATCTCGAGGACTACACGCCTTCGGCGTTCCTCATTTCCGCAGTCGAGCTGGACGTAGGCCTGCTTCCGGACTACACGCGCGTGACCTCGCGCCTCACGCTGCGGCGCAATCCTGCGAGCGGCGACTCGCGAGCGCCGCTCGTTCTCGACGGCGCGGAACTGGCGCTCGAATCCATCACGCTGAACGGGCGCGGTCTCGCGCCGTCGGAGTACGCGGTGGACGACGCGCACCTGACGATACCCGGCGTGCCTGACGCCTTCGTGCTCGAAACGGTGTCGCGCATCCGGCCGCAGGACAACACCACGCTGTCGGGCTTCTACCAATCGAAGGACGGCTGCTTCACCCAGTGCGAGGCGGAAGGCTTTCGGCGCATCACCTGGTTCATCGACCGCCCCGACGTCATGGCGCGGTACACCACGACGCTGCACGCCGACAAGGATCGTTATCCGGTGCTGCTCTCGAACGGCAATCTCGTCGCCTCCGGTGATGAACCGCCCACCGACGGCGCCGGCGCCGCGCGTCACTGGGCGAAGTGGGAAGACCCTTTCCCGAAGCCTTCGTATCTCTTCGCCATGGTCGCCGCGAAGCTCGACGTGCTCGAAGACAGCTTCGTCACGCGCTCGGCCCGGCTTGCGCGGCTCGCGATCTATGTCGAGCCGGGCAAGCTCGACCAGGCCGGCTTCGCGATGCAGTCGCTGAAGAAAGCGATGAAGTGGGACGAAGAGGTGTTCGGCCTCGAGCTCGATCTCCACCAGTACATGATCGTCGCGGTCGGCGACTTCAACATGGGGGCGATGGAGAACAAGGGCCTGAACATCTTCAACACCAAGTACGTGCTGGCGCGCCCCGACACCGCGACCGATATCGACTACCAGGGCATCGACAGCGTCGTCGCCCACGAGTACTTCCATAACTGGACCGGCAACCGCGTCACCTGCCGCGACTGGTTCCAGTTGTCGCTCAAGGAAGGCCTGACGGTCTTTCGCGACCAGGAGTTCACCTCCGACATGTATTCGCGCCCGGTCGAGCGCATCCGCGACGTGCGCGCGCTGCGCGCGCGCCAGTTCACCGAGGACGCAAGCGCGATGAGCCACTCGGTGCGGCCGCACTGCTACATGGAGATCAGCAACTTCTATACGGCGACCGTGTACCAGAAAGGCGCCGAGGTCGTGCGCATGATCCACACGCTTATCGGCCCTCAGCATTTCCGCAAAGGGATGGACCTTTATTTCGAGCGCCACGACGGGCAGGCGGTGACCACCGACGATTTCGCGCAGGCGATGGCGGACGCATCGGGCGTCGACCTCACGCAGTTCAAGCGCTGGTACGACCAGGCCGGCACGCCGCGCGTGGAAGTGACCGACGCCTACGACGCCGCGGCGAAGCGCTACACGCTCGACGTTCGCCAGTCGTGCCCGCCGACGCCGGGACAGCCCGACAAAGCGCCTTTCCACATCCCGCTCGCGGTCGGGCTCGTCGGCCCGGACGGTAAAGACATTCCGCTGCAGCTCGCCGGTGAGACCACGGCGTCAGGCACCACGCGCGTGCTGTCGCTCACCGAGCCCGAGCAGCGCTTCACTTTCGTCGATGTCCCGGCGCGCCCGGTGCCGTCGCTCGCCCGTGATTTTTCCGCGCCGGTCATCGTGAATTACGACTACGACGAGCGCAGCCTGACTCACCTGATGGCGCACGACCCGGACCCTTTCAATCGATGGGAAGCGGGTCAGCGGCTTGCGACCGCGCTGATGCTCAAGGGCGTGGCCGAAGTGCGCGCCGCGCGCGAATTCAGCGTGCCCGAGTCGTTCGTCGGCGCTTTCGGCCGCGTCCTCGCGGATTCCGCACGCGACCCGGCGTTTGCCGCCGAAGCGCTCAGCCTGCCGTCCGAGACTTTTCTCGCCGAGCAGATGGACGTGGTCGACCCCGATGCGATACACGCCGTTCGCACACACCTCGCGAAGCACCTCGGAGAGATGCTGCGCGACGAGCTGCTCGACGCGTATCGCGCGAACGCCGTCTCAGGCGCTTACAGCCCCGACGCCGCGTCCGCAGGCAAGCGCGCGCTGCGCAACCTCTGCCTCGCTTATCTGATGGAAACCGAGACGCCCGAAGCGTGCAATCTCGTCGCGGCCCAGTTCAGCACCGCCGGCAACATGACCGACGCCATCGCCGCGTTGGCAGTGCTCGCGGACTTCGACTGCGGCGATCGGAGCGCCGCGCTGCAATGGTTTTACGAGCGCTGGCAGGACGAGCCGCTGGTGCTCGACAAGTGGCTGCGCGTGCAGGCGATGTCGCGGCTGCCCGGCACGCTCGATGAAGTAAAGCGCCTCATGGCGCACCCGGCGTTTTCGATCGCGAACCCGAACAAGGTGTACGCACTCATCGGGGCTTTCAGCGCAGGCAACCACGTGCGCTTCCACGCCGCCGACGGCAGCGGCTACGACTTCCTTGCCGACCAGGTCATCGCGCTCGACAAGCTCAACCCGCAGGTGGCGTCGCGCATGGCGCGCGCTTTCGACCGCTGGAAGAAGTTCGATGCCGGGCGGCAGGCGCACGCGCGGGCGGCGCTGGAGCGCATACGCAACGCGCCGGGGCTGTCGAGGGATGTCGCGGAGATCGTGACGAAGGCGTTGCAGTAACGCAATACAGCGCACGCTGCACTTCGAGCAGCGGACGCGCGTCCGACACCTTGCACCGATCGGCACTCGCGCTTGGTTTTACGCTACGCTAGCGAGGCTCAGCGCGAGCGGGTCCCTCAAGATGCCACTAGGCACGGCGACCCGCAATCAGAGGGAGAGAACGATGAAGACACTTTGTGCTGCATCGCTACTGCTGGCTGCTGTCTGCGCGCACGCGCAGGATTCGGTCCCCACGATACGCTTCGATTCGGTTCGCGATCCGATCAAGATGCCCAAGGACGTGCATCTCGGGGAAGTCACCGGCGTAGCCGTGAACTCCAAAGGTCACGTCTTCGTGTTCTCGCGCGGCAACACGACAGGCCCTGCGTACAGCGCCGCCGCGGCGCAGCTGCTCGAGTTCGACCGCAACGGAAAATTCATTCGCGAGATCGGCAAGAACCTGTACGCGTGGTCTTTCGGCCATACCGTGCGCATCGATCGCGACGACAATATCTGGGCGACCGACAAGGGCTCGGACATGGTCATCAAGTTCAATCCCGAAGGCCGCGTCGTGATGGTCTTCGGGCGCAAGCAGGAAGCGTCCGACAAGGAGACCGGCCCGGTCGAGCGGCACAAGCCGCCGCTGCCGCCGGAGATCGGCCGCTTCAGGCAGGTGACCGACGTGGCGTGGGACCCCGCGGGCAACACCTACATCAGCGACGGCTACATCAACTCGCGAGTCGCGAAAGTCGACAGGAACGGCAAGTGGCTCAAATCGTTCGGGGAGCCGGGCAGCAAGCCGGGCCAGCTCAACACGCCGCACAGCATCGCCGCGGACGCGCAAGGCAACATCTACGTCGCGGACCGCGGCAACCGGCGCATCCAGGTCTTCGACGGCGAAGGCAACGTGCTGCGCGAGATCAGGATCGACGTGCCTTTCGATCCGCGCATCAAGCCCGCGATCGGCGACGTGCCCGACGTCGTCAAGCTCGAGGCCGCGGGCTCACCCCTCACGCAGGCGCCCGGCGCACCGTGGACCGTGTGCATCACGCCGCCGGGCCCGCGCCAGGTGATGTACACCTCCGACGCCTATCCCGGGCGCGTCTACAAGCTGAGCCTCGACGGCAAAGTTCTCGGCGTTCTCGGCGAAGCCGGCAAGGAACCGAAGCAGTTCGGCTGGATCCACGAGATCGCGTGTCCCTCCGAGAACGTGCTCTACGTGGCGGAGCTGCTCAACTGGCGGGTGCAGAAGCTGGTGCTGCATCCGTAGATCTCCGAGATTGCCATGCCGACGTTCGGGAGCTCATCAAGCTGCTGTGCATCAATTCAGCGATCGTCGCCGCGGCAGCCGGCAAAACGACATTGGGTCGGGTGTATTTTCGTCAGCAAACGGAGCCCTATGTGTCGGTCGCGGTCGCGTGCGATGAGCCACAGGCGGGCATCGTCGTCGCCGAGAGTCTCCAGCCGCGTTCGTCACCTCCGGAATGCCTGAAGTTGCCGCATTCAGATGGTAAAGTTGGGGTCATGAAGATCACTCTAGACGTGCCGGGTAACCTCGAATCGCAGCTTGGGGAAGTTGCGGCACGATTGAATGTTTCGGTGACTGACTTGGCAGAGGCCGCTGTCCGCGACCTCATCGGCCACCCAGGCGAGGACTTCGAGCGTGTGGCATCCAAAGTTCTGAACAAGAACCGCGAACTCTACCGCCGCTTGGCGTAGGTGCGCTTCCTTTCGCTATCCGAGGTTCTCAATTTATACGGGCGCCTCATGGCGCAAAGCGGAGGTTCGCCGGGCGTGCGTGACCTTCGTGCGTTGGAGTCTGCGCTTGCGCAACCTCGTATGGCGTTTGGAGGCGCCGACCTTTACGCCAGCATCGAGGAAAAGGCCGTCGCGTTAGGCTTTCGCTGATCTCCAACCATCCATTTATCGACGGCAACAAACCCGTTGGGCATGCAGCTCTGGAGGTTTTCCTGCTGCTTAACGGATACGAACTGGATGCGCCTATTGACGATGCTGAGCGGATCATCGTCAGCGTTGCATCCGGAACAGGCTCTCGTGAAGACCTACTGGATTGGGTCCGCAAGCACATGGTTGCCGCCGCTTAAGCTGCGTTTCGGTTCGAGCTAAGCCCCCATCTTTCGAGTCCAACGCATCTTCCGAGGCGCGCAAGGACACGTTCATCCGCACTTTCAGTGCGCGGCATCGCAGGTCGGGCACTATGGCTGCAGAAGCCCTATCCTGCACCGGCCGTCCGCGCAGAGTCAGTCGACCTTCGCCCCCGAGTCTTTGACCGCCTTCGCGAGCTTCGGCACCTCGCTCCTGATGAACGCCGAGAACTCCGCGAGGCTGTTGCGGCGGTAGTCGAGACCCTGCTGGCCGAGCTTCTCCTTGATGTCGGGCAGCTGGAGGATGCGATTGATCTCGGTGTTGAGGCGCGTGGTGATGGCGTTCGGCGTTGCGGCCGGTGCAAAAATACCGAACCAGTTGAGCTCGTCGGAGCCTTTATATCCCTGCTCGGAGACACTCGGGACGTCGGGCAGCCACGCCGATCGTTGCACGCTCGTGACCGCGATCGGCCGGATCTTGCCGGCCTTGATCTGCGGGAGCTGGATCGACACCGAGATCGACAGTACCGGCGTCTCGCCGCTGACCAGCGCCGTGACCGCCTGCGCCGGTTGATAGGGCACGTGCGTGATGTCGATCTTCGCGAGGGTCTTGATGCGCTCCATCGACAGGTGCGGCGTGGTGCCGATGCCGGGAGAGCCATAGGCGAGCGGAACGCGGTGCGAGAGTGCGATCAACTCCTTGAGGTTCTTCGCCGGGACCGACGGATGGACGGAGATACCATTCGGCGAGCTCGCGGCGAGGATCACCGGCA
>JAQGNC010000357.1 GCA_028292065.1 Betaproteobacteria bacterium | reverse complement strand
AACCGCCCGCGCCCTGAATCAGTCCAAATCAGGGGGAAGGTCCGGATGGGGGGGTTTTTGTTTGCTTTGCGGTCAGACGCCTGCGGTGGTCCGTCCGCGCGCAGGGCCGGGTGCAGCCGCTTTCGGAGCTTTCGGCGTTTTCGAGGAAAAGTATTTTCCCGCGGCCCAACGCGCCAGGGTTCCCACGCCGAACTTGGGCTGCATCAAACCGATCGCGGTCCCTGCGACCCCTGTCAGCATCCCCAGCACACCGGCTTTCTTCGCCACCGGCGTGGGCTGCGGCGCCTTGCGCCCGAACATCACCTTGCCGACGGCGAAGCCGATACCGGTGAGCGCGAGCAGGGTCTTCGGCGACGAAACGGTGTCGCGCAGGCTGTTGGTGCATCCGGTGACCGCGTCCTCGAGCGCGACCCGCTCGGCCGCTATCCGCGCTTCGATCCCGGCGATTTCGGCATCGAGGTCGTGCATCGACATTTTCATTTTTTTCTCTCCTGGGGTCAGACCCCGACTGGGGTCAACCCCGGCTTTGTGGGGTCTGACCCCGATGTGTTCTGAGGGTAACTCGCTCCAACGCGAATGAATCAAATCCAAACCGGGGACAGACCCCTTTTTAAAGCAAAACCGGTGTCTGTCCCCGCAACCGCAGTCTGTCCCCTTCTACGCCTGTTTTTCCTGTGCCGCCGGCTCCGCCTTGAGTTGTCTCAGCGTCGCCGAGAACGGCTTCTGGTCGAAGATATGTTTGACTCTCCAGCCGACGAATGCCGCTGCGGCGAGGTTGAGCAGCGCCGCGATCGAGAGCACCGCGGGCCACGACAGGCCCTGCCCGAACATCCATACCGCGAGCGCGACCACCAAAGCGAGCCACGCGGTGACCACGAGCACCGTCATCATGATGCCGGCGCCGATCAGCCACGCGAACTGTACCGCAGCGCGGCGCATGTCGAGCACGCCGAGCAGCGCGTAATTGGTCGCGAGCCGCCGCAGCGCCGCGAAAGTGCGCTCGATCGGCTCCATGATGGACGCTTCGTGCGACTCGGGCTGCGGCGCGTAGTGCGAGCTTGCGCCGGGCCGTGGAGGCACCGGCGCCGGACCGCGATCGGCAGCCGTGTCCATGATCAGCGCCGCGAGGTGAGCCGCGAGATCAGCAGTCCGACGGCGATCGCGATGCCGATCGCCGCTACGGGGTGCTCGCGCACGTAAGAACGCGCGTTGCCGATGGTGGGGTGATCCAGCAGCTGCTGGCCCCGCTCGCGCAGGCGGCTCGCGGTCTCGGAGGCCATGTCGGTGACGCGGCCCACCGTTTCCTGCGCGGTGTCGGACAGGCGGCCCAGGCGCTCGCTCGCCTGCTCGGTAAGCTTCTCGACCGTGCTCGCGCCGGGGGTGGATCCTTGCATGCCGTTGGTCTGCATTTTGATTCTCCTAAGTTGACGTACGTCTCGAAGTGGCCGGCCCGAACGCCGCGGGCTGCGGCGCCGCACCGACGCTTCCGATCAATTTTCTGAACGGCCTCGCGAGCTCCGCGCGCCGGTAATCGCGCTTGCGCGCATCACAGGCCGCCGCCGGCACTTCAGCGGCGCGGCTCTGAGGGAACATCGCTCGGGACTCCGCGGCGATCGGTGTCGACCTGCCCTGCTTCGACGTCCTGTTGCGCGTCGGAGATCTGCCGCTTCGACGGCGGCACCTGTTCGTCGAGCCGATTGCCCGTCGAGCGCGCCGACTCGTCGCGCTCGTGGGGCATCTTCTCGTTGCGCCGATTCGCGTGAACCCGCGGATCCTGCGTGCCGTGAATCTGCTCGTAGCTCGAAGTATCGGCGTCGCGCCCGTCGGGTCCTGCGTTGTCTTTAGTGTTTTGCATGGTGTGCTCCGACCCGAGCTAAGCATGGAACGTGCCGCGGGGTGTCACCCGAATGGCATGCGCGCGCCGGGGTAACGCTTACCCCCGCAGGTAAGTTGCGCAGAGTCGCATTCGGGCGCATACACGCGCATCGCCCGCGGTACATGCATTGCACCTGCATTCGGGCTCGACATAGGGGATTCATCATGGCCAAAGGACAAACCGTGGAGACACGCGACGCGATCGACCTGCTGATGGACGATCACAAGCGCGTGGACAAGCTGTTCGGCGACTTCGAGAACGTCGATCGGGACGACCCCGACGCGGTGCAGGAGCTCGTCGAGATCGCGTGCATGGAGCTGCAGATCCATTCGATCCTCGAAGAGGAGATCTTCTATCCGGCGGTGCGCGCCGAGACCGCCGACGGCGATCGCGACGGCCAGGACCTGCTCAACGAAGCGGAAGTCGAGCACGAGATGGTCGACGAGCTCATCGCGAAGCTGCAGGAGCTCGAGCCGGACGACGCGATGTATGCCGCGTATTTCGCCGTGCTGGCGGAGTACGTGAAGCACCACGTCGGCGAAGAAGAGACCGAGCTGTTCCCCCTGGTCAGGGCGATGAGCCTCGACCTTCAGCAGCTCGCCGAAGACATGCGCCTGCGCCGCGAGGAGCTGTTCGCCGAGATGGAGGCCGGGGACGAAGGTGACCCTGACGCCGATAGCGAGCCCGCCGCCGAGTTCGACGAAGACGCGCTCGAGTCAGTCGACGAAGACGAGGCCGAGGACGCGCAGGAGCAGGTGAACGTGAGCAGGACGAGACACTGAAGTTCAGGATTCGGCGAGCAGGATTCGGCTAAAACCGCACCTGACTGGATAAAGCTGAATCCCGACCGCTGAATCCTGAGTGCTATAGCTTCTCGGTCTCGTACTCCTCATCGTCCTTCATCGGCGGTATCGGCGTGCCGTCTTTTTCCGCCTTGTATTGCGCGAGGCGGTTATAGAGGGTCTTCAGGCTGATGCCGAGCATCTCGGCGGCCTTGCGGCGCACGTTGCCGCACTCCGCGAGCGTCGCCTCGATCAGGCGGCGGTTGACTTCCTCGAGCGTGCTGCCGACGCGAACCGTGATGAGCGGCGTGTGCGCGGGCTCGGAGAACATGCGGGGAGCGAGGTCGACGTCGACCACGCCGTCGGCGAGGATGTAGACGCGCTGCACGTAATTCTTCAATTCGCGCACGTTGCCGGGCCAGCTGTGCGAATACAGCGCGGCGATCGCGGCCGGCGAGAACGTCTTCTTGGTGTTCTCCTCAGCGTTGAACTTGTCGAGGAAGTGGCGCGCGAGGATCTCGATGTCGGTTCCGCGCTCGCGCAGCGGCGGGAGCTCGATGGGGAACACGTTCAGGCGGTGATACAAGTCTTCGCGCAGCTTCCCGTCCGCGACCGCTTTCGCGGGATTGCGGTTGGTGGCGGCAATCACCCGCACGTCGGTCGCGATCGGGGTGTTGGTGCCCACGCGCATGAACGTCCCGGTCTCGAGCACGCGCAGGAGCTTGACCTGCAGCTCGGCAGGCATCTCGGTGATCTCGTCGAGGAAGAGCGTGCCGCCGTGGGCGCGCTCGAAAAAGCCTTTGTGCTGGCGGTCGGCGCCGGTGAAGCTGCCTTTCTCGTGGCCGAAAAGCTCGCTTTCGATGAGGTTGGGCGAGACCGCGCCGCAGTTCAGGGGCAGGAAAGGCCGTTTTTTGCGGCGCGACAGATCGTGAATCGTCTGCGCCGCGAGCTCCTTGCCGGTGCCGCTTTCGCCGACCAGGAGGACGGTCGCCGAAGTGGGCGAGACGCGGTTCAGCTGGTCGTACAGTTTCTGCATCACCGGCGAGCTGCCGATCATGTGGCCGAAGCGGCCGAGCCCGCGCAGCTCCTGGCGCAGCTCGCCGATCTCGGAACGCAGCTCGTGAGTGCCCGGGACGCGCTGGAGTATCGAGCGCAGCCGGTCGATGTCGACCGGCTTCACGAGGTAGTCGGTGGCGCCGGAGCGCAGCGCGTTCACCGCGCTCTCGACCGTCGCGTGACCGGTGATCATCACGACTTCGGTTGCTTCGCGCTGTTCGAGATCGTCGACGAGCTCGACGCCGTTGCCGTCGGGAAGCTGGAGATCGGTCAGCAGAACGTCCGGGCGCATCTGCGTGAGCTGGATGCGCGCGGTGCGCAGCGAAGTCGCCCTGGCGACGGTGAAACCTTCGCCTTTGACAAACTCCGAGAGCCATTCAAGCTGTTCGGGATCGTCGTCTACGAGCAGGACGTGTGGCATGAAGCCTCCTTTTATACGTTTCTTGCGCAGCCGTGGACCGGTTTGTCATTCCGCATTGCGGAATGACAGCGCCGTCGGCCGATAGTTCTTACTTGTTACGTGCAGATATTACCTGCTTAAACGGCCTGTGAGCCCCCTGAGCAAGTAATTGTGGGAGGTGTAAGGCAACTTCCGCGCCAGCTGGCCCCCTGCAGTTTGCGGGGCCAGCTGGCGTGGGTCGCCCGTCCTGCGGCGCCGCGAGCGCGCCTCAGGCGCGCTTGCGCTGCGCCGGGGCT